>CAWIYT010000121.1:0-85479 GCA_963840085.1 uncultured Nitrososphaerales archaeon | reverse complement strand
CAAGAGACATATGTCATCCCTCTCCTACAACAACAGGTATTAATAATATTCTGTCCAGTTTAAGTACTTTTACCAATCTAGCATAACACCCAGTATCTCTCTTTCCAGAGTACCTTTCTTCAGGATAATCTCCAGTAGTAGATACTTTCTTGCCATTGTTGTACCAGTCAACGTAAATAGATATACATTCGTCAATGGCATGTAGGTCAATGCTATTTCCCAGCCTGTGTCTTAAGAACCTCTTCAGTCCTTTCTGGAAGTTAGACAGTTTACCCATTGTTTGTGGATGATGCACTGATGTCCAGATATGTTTGTCTGTCAGGTACTGGTCACAATATTTTTTCATTACGGAATTTCTTCTACTAAACTGGCTGCCATTGTCAGTAAGCAGATTTCCATAATTCCAGTCATGCAAATTCTTCATACCTTCTACTACAGTATCATCCTTCTCATCTTTCAGTCGTAACACCCATCCCTTCCTGGAATGATCGTCTTCCATTGTAAGTAGTGGTACTCCATTAAATCTTGTCAGGTCAGCCTGTATCAGATCATCAGGATTATCCCATTCAAAAAACTGGTATTCTCTTCTGACCAGTCTTTTCTCAGCGTCAACAAGTTGATGTCTTGTCAATATGTTGTAGGCTGTAGTCTTGCTAATGTGCTCTTCTTCTCCTCTACCTTCTACATTCAGACTCTCATTTACAATATTTACCAGCTGTTCTGACCCAAAACCGGTAGCATTTCTTACCTCGACTATCCTTTTCTCTATATCATTAGGAGTTCTGCTTGGACTGTTATGTGGTCTTTTGGATCTGAACCTCAGACCTGTAATACCTTCTTCTCTGAACCTTTTTACCACTCGCTGCAACTGACGTTTACTCCTGCTAATCATGTATGCGGCTTCTTGTCTTGTTATCCTGATCAGGTCACTAACGAGTGTTCTGACTACTGCCTGATACCGTCTTCTAACTATTTCTGACTCTTTCTTTAATATGTCGATATGCCATTTCTCTAAATACACCTCTCCTTGTACAATAATCATTGATTTTCACTTCTTTGTTTATTGTGAAGGAGGGGTGACGCATGTCTCTTAGCTTACCATGGTTCACAATCTCACATTGTTGCTCCAAATAATACTTTACTATTAATCATATATTATGAAGTTCCAGAAGGACAAAGAGAAACGGTTAAACAGAAGTTTAATGATTATACTAGAAATTTAAGTGCTTTACAACAACAACAATAACAACAAAGAAATTAAATTTATTTATTTATTTACTTATTTTCTAAACCGGTTGACATATTTTTATCTTCAGTTGGATAACCCTGTAATGTTTGGTTAGTAACATTTTTTGGTTCAATAGGTACAACTCCCAGCCCTTGTTGAGCCATAATAATATGCTCATCATTTACTAAAATTTGAATCGTATTTACTACTATTATAGTGATTAGTATTATAAACAGTGTTCCTAATATTTTTTTAAATTTATTCATTATATTTCTCTCTTATTAATTAATGAATAACATAATATACAGCACATCTTCTATTATGTTATTATTATTTTCCTACTGAAAACTAAAAGAGAGATAAAGTAAAAAAGAAGTTTGATAACACTATTCTTTCTGTTAGCCAAAAAATAAGAAATTAGTAAAAAAGTATTAGTAACTAACAAGAACAAAAAAATAAAATTAGATTAAAAGAAGGTTTATTCTATTATTTTTGTTATTGTCTTCATCCACATCTTATACCCATTGAATTGGCTATTGTTTCTAATTGATCTCTATCTATTCCAAACAACAAAACTACCCCTCCACTTAAACACTTAAGCACACGCCATCCTTCTTCAAAGAATCCATATCCACCGGGATCATTATCTGGTGAATCAAACAAACATCAAAATAATAGATATGCTTTTAATAGATAAGATCTATTGCGTAATTAGTAACCATGTAAAATATTACATATCTGATCTAAGATAAAAGAGAATAATGTTATTAAATTTATAAAATTTATAAAAATTAATTTAATTTTCAGAATATTTTGATTCCTTCCTAATTACGCAAAAGATCTATACTATAAACAAAGTCTGTGTAGATGATGTTAATGAATTATTAGAGAAAGATTATACAATTAAAGGAACATTACAGGATAAATATATAATATTAGAAAAAAATAAGTAGAATCACCAAATGGCATCTGTTCTTTATATAACTAAAAATAGATAGATCACAATAACCTCACAGGATTATCAAGTGGTGCACAAACTACCACTAATAATCCACCTGTGGATGACATTTTGCAATGGGCGAAAGTGTAACTCAAACAGATCCGGCTAGCTGAGAAGAATGTAGAACTAGTGGAAGAGGGAGGAGCAATTACTCCATCTGTTAATCTATCTGTTGTTGTTTAGTCAAAGTGTCCTCTGATCGTTCAATATCAATATATCTTCTTCTCTGCTAACCTGATCTTGGATAGGATACTTATGAATGAACCTAAAGGCATTGTCTATTTTGTCCTTCCTATCCTTATCCTCAATTATGTTCTTGATAGTTGCTATAATAGGAGTAACCATTCCCAATGAAGAAAGTTGTTGATTATTTGATCTTAATTCGGCTACCAATTTCAAAATCAAGTTTTTATCCTTTTGTGAGTCCGACTTATTTGTTTCAATTAGCCATTGTTTAAAAGTCTCTTTTTGAATCATTTCTATTTCTGCAATCCTTTTTCGATAAAACTCTACAAAACCTTTTCTAGCATAATACGATATCCATTGAACGTTACTTTCATCGTTTAATGCTTCTGCTCTGTATTTTTTGTAAGAACTTTCTGAGAATATTGGATCTTTATTATTATTGTCATTTAATCCTAATCTTGATTTGACATAAGCAATAGTTTCAGGTTTGCTAAGACCCATTATATCAGCGTCTATCATGCATTGCTTAATCAAATGTTTTTGTTCTTTGGTAAAGTTTTTCTTTTTGGACATAAGTTATTCATACTTATAGTATTTTTTGATCCTTTCTTAATTCTTGTTGCTATGTGTATATTCCAAATGATAAATTATTAAAAATCAAATTTGTACAAGTGACGGTGGAAAATAATTTGATAGAGGTGAGCCATGATGATGTACTATTAACCATTTTTTCTGATTGTTATTATATTCAAATATATTAGTTGCAACTACACCCAATTGGATTTTCGCTTCATTTCGAAACATTTCTATATTCTCTAAACATGTTATTACAGCAATAACCTCCTGATATATTCTGGTTTTTGAGTTAGTAATTGTAAATTTAATATTTTCTGTATTAGCAAATATTGTCATCCAACTTTCACGAATTGCTATCCAGCCAACAAACATCTCCCAACCAGGATGTATACATATACAATTATCATTATGACTCCATACACTTTCCATCATAGTGATTGAGAGATTCTCGAATGCCTCGTAAAATTTGGCATTGGCATTTTCTATATCCTTTAGCATACTAATGACTAATTACTTTTCAACTACAATATTAATATTAAAAAAAGTATTGTAAAAATCAAATTTATTATCAGAGACTAGAACATATACGTTAGCAGATTCTAAACCACCAAATTTTTTAGATAAATGACCTCTGACAATAGTATCACAAACTAAATCCAATGAAGATTTAATAACAAAACAAACTTTATCTCCTAAAGTTAATTCTATTTTCTTTTTATTTTTAGATATTTCTACTGAAAACTTGTCTTCTAAAAGTCTATATGTTGTTGTAAATTTTGGAATGTTAATTTGAATTGATTCATTCTCATTCAATCAGAATAGTTGAAAAAAAGGGCATTATAAATTCAAGAGACCATTGAAGAGAGGGAGGGAGAAGTAATATAAGATTAGAAAAATGGACAAATAAAAAAGAATCGATATTTCTAAGTTAGTCTATTATGAAAAATATTCAAATCAAAAGCACAAATAAGGACGTTATTGTAAATAAGTATCCTAAATAATTTTTTCAAATTAGTGCTATGTTGCACATTTAACAAATCTTATTTCCTTTTGTCTTTTTTTACTCTAAACTACGTGCCCGAATAAATTACACAATGAGACTTTTACCATCTCCGAACTGATTTATAGAGATGTTTTATTTTATTAGTTATAAAAAATATAAAACAAATTATTTAATAATTTGAAAAAATTTATTTATCAATTGCCATATCCTGAACAGGATAATCCATAATTAGGGTTAAATAATACTGGAATTGTTTCGATTATAACAATTTGACAAATAGTTGTAAAACAGGTTTTAAATTAAGATCTAAAATGAGATAGTGGTAGCAGTATTTATTATTAATCTTTGAAATACTTATCCTCGGTTTTGAATATATTGTTGTTGAGTAAATAAAATAATTATCTCCTAATTACATTAAATAAATAAGATAAAAAAATTTGGTAATAATTTATCCTAGTGAAAACTTCTTTTGAATTTCTTTGTATACATTTCGAATTGTAACTTCAGAAACTCCTGCTGCATCTGCAATTATTGCTTGTGTAATAATCTTCTTTCTGCTAATATTCTCATCACTTTTAGGTAGAGATAGATAAATAACAGATCCAACTATTCCCATAGGTTCTTTGCCTGCGCTCAATCCTGCATCTTGAACTTTTTTCATCAGACGTAATGCTTGGCGTATATTTTTTTCTTCAAGGTTTGCCTTTTTTCCTACTTTTTCTATATATCGAAATAAGTCTATTTGTGGTACCTGTTTTCCAAGGTGCAAAACAATCTGTCGATAAACTCTGGCGGTCTCTCGATATTTCTCGTTGTTTGCTGAAGATATTTCTCTTAATGTCCTTGGTATTTCAAATTCTCTGCAGGCAACATATAAAGAGGCGGCTAAAACTGTATTTACTTTTCTTCCCCGAACTAATCCAGCTTCCTGAACTTTTCTATAAATATAAGCTGTTTTTTCTATCACAGCATTTGATAAACCGAGTTTATCTTTTAATGAATCTAATTGTCTAAATGCTCTAATTAAATTTCGAGCAGATTTGTTAATTTGAGATCGTTTATCATGATATCTCATTTTATTTAGACGTGCCACCATCATAGAATTGATGACATTTCCACTAGCATCCTTGTTTGTATTACCTATTAAGGTTGCAAGTCCTTGATCATAAAGTGTTAGAGAAGAAGGATTTCCATTTCTTGTATCACTTACATTATCTTCGGCTTTGTGCCATATTTTTTTAGTATCTTCTAAATCCTGAACTACAACTATACCACATTGATTACAAATAATTTCTCCAGATTCAACATCAGTAATCATTTTGGATTCACTAGGATCACATATTTCACATTGAATTATGGATTGCATATTTTTGTTTATAGATATTATAATAATAGGCAAACAACTATATAAATATTATATTATGAATTATAATTTTTATATAAAAAGAGACGAAAGTATAATACGGCTGTTTCTATCTTCCAAAAAACTAAAAGGAGTATCCAAATTTCTGTATGCGTTACATTATTATTTTAAAGAAATTGGAAATTCTATAATTAAAATTGATTAACGATTTTACAATATATTTTTTCCAAATCTTTCAAGATCTATTAAGAATACCTAATACTTTCCAAAGTGATTTAATTACTGCTGTTATCGCATTATTTGTAGTAATTGATCCAATTGGAAATATACCTTTATTCATTGCATTAACAAAAAAGTTAGAAAAAGAGGAGCACAAAACTGTATCCAAAACTGCTATACTTACTGCAGGAATATTATTAATTATTTTTGGAGTGGCAGGATCACAGATTTTACAACTATTTGGAATAACTATATTTAGCTTTATGATTGCTGGAGGTATACTATTATTTATAATTGCAATAGAATTATTAACATATGGTGAATGGAGATTTGCAAGTAATGTTAAAGGTGAAGCAGGAGTTGTTCCTATCGCTTTCCCATTATTGGCAGGCCCTGGAGCAATTACTGCTGTAATAATATTATATCAAACTTCTGGATTTTTAATTACTGTTCTTTCAATAATAATAGTAATAGCTATTACATATGTTATTTTACGTTTGGTTAATCCAATTTACAAAATTCTTGGTAATAGAGGATCTATGATAGTATCGAGAGTATTTGCCGTTATTATAGCCGCTATTGCTGTGGAATATATAGTTGAAGGAATAAAAAATCTTTTTGTAGTTTGAATCCTATATCTTTACCACTACTTTATTATTTAAAATAAAAAAATAAACATTCTAATCTGAAAATGGTTAGTTCCAAATCAAATTAATTTTCAAACCAAGATAGTAAATAATTGATGTAGATAAAAAGTAAGTAACAATTGTATCTACTTTAAAAATAATAACCTATGAGGGGGACATTAATTAGATACTAATAAATTTATTCATGAGCGTGCAATGGAGGGCTTTAAATTCTCATTATAACAGGGTTCGATAAAATAATATAATAAGTTTTTGTATAAAGCATGAGGCTAAAATATTATCTAATTTTAGAAGTAATTTTAGCTGATGATTAAATGGAGGAGGCAGGATTAGTATCCTCGGTTTGAATCCTCTTTTTTGTAGAATTCATACCTAAATTCTAATATTGACTAAGAGCCTATCCGAAAACACCTCCTCTCTTATATGTTATCCAAGCACAGACAAAATGTAATATTGCAATATAGTTATCTTCCTTCTTTTCCCATCTAATCAATAATCGCCTGAATCGGTTCATCCATGAGTGTGTTCTCTCAACTACCCACATCTTCTTGCTCTATATTTTGGTATCCTTCTTCTCTTCTTTTTGTTACCATTATTGTAGTCTTCTCCTCTCTTGCAAATATGCATGGTATAACCATATTCTTCAAGTAACTCGTATACCTCAGGATAGTCATAACCCTTGTCAAGACAGATGTGTTGTTGTTGGGTATTTGTTGTAGATGATGATGATGGTGGTGGTGGTCTGCAAACCACTATACTCTGAAGAGTTGCTTTTGTCATCTTCATATCATGTCTGTTAGCACCATCTACAGTAATTCCAAGAGGAATGCCCTGACCATCTACAAGAAGGCTACGTTTAGTACCTGATTTACTTCTGTCTGTGGGATTTGGTCCTGTACTTTTTTCCCCCAAGAGGTGCTTTTGTTATTGCACCATCCATTGATTGCCATTTCCAGTTGATACCAACTTTTTTATCATATATTTTTAGACCATCAATCCACATACGTTTGAATACGCCATCTTGTCTCCATTCCTGAAACCTGTCATGTACAGTACTGGATGCACCAAGACTTCTTTGTGGTAATGCTTTCCACTGACATCCAGTACGTGTAATGTAGAAGATAGCATTCATTGCCTTTCTATCATCCATTCTTGGACGACCTGTCTTCTTCTTCTTCTTCTTCCTTTTGGGTTTATGTACAAGAAGAGGGAAAATTTGATTCCATAATTCATCTGGTATTTCATAAGATGAATCGATTCCAGAAATTTCAGATATCAAACTAATCTCGTGATATATAGTGTAGAGACACTTAGCTTTGTCGAATAAATCTATTGTACCATAAACTTAAATACTATAAACTACTTTTCGGATAGGCTCTAAGAAATAACCTTTACTTTTTGGTTCTGCAAACAGCCAATTAGATTTCAAGAAATGTAAAACTGTTGGATATACTAATAAGCTCTTTTTATCTAATCATATTTAATGGTATTCCGGCTCAACTTCCAAATATTGTTTCAAAGCTATTTTAGTCAAATTCAAACCGGCACTTTTTCCTAGAATTTGATCACCCGTTCCAACGTTTCAAACCTATTTTAGTCAAATTCAAACGATGCTTTCAGAAAAAAATATACTCGATTTAGGTACTAATAGTTTCAAACCTATTTTAGTCAAATTCAAACTCTATAAGTTGATAGTGATAGTAGCGATAGTCAATACTTATTATACTGTTTCATAAAGATTTTTATTAGATTTTAAAGTAAAACATATTGGAAAAAACGCTTCCGACACAATGTACAGATATTTTTTATATAGTTTCAAACCTATTTTAGTCAAATTCAAACTTTCTTTGGTTTTTCAACTATTGTTTGTCTCAAAATTGTTTTCTTTGTTATTCTTATGGTCTATAGTGATAGGGATAGGAACCGAGGATTCAGCGCCGGGAGAGGGATTTGAACCCTCGCGACCTTTCGGTCACAAGCTTACTTGACAATTCCAGGCTTGCGCCCTTCCAGGCTAGGCGACCCCGGCATTATTCTTTTAAATTAAAATAACAGAATAAAATGGAAAATATAATCTATTGGATAAGATTTTATGATATTATTATCTTCAATAAGATTAATAAAATAAAAATAAGGCATTAGAAAAGTTTTATTGAGATGGATGGCGCAGAAATTTCTCAATTTTGTAAAAAAAATAATCACATAGAATGTGATGATTGTATGTGTAAATGTCACATCCCAGGGACAATGGAAAATTTAGCAAAAAAAATTGCTAAATTAGATAAAAATATCCCGGGAATAGGAGAAACCATTTAATTTATTATATTTAAAAAACTTAATATCAATAATCATTGAAAGAATTATTTTAAAATACTTCATAAAATATCTAGTAATTATTTGAGGTTGGGTCATAATTATTCCATTTTCATAACGAATAAAGCTAGTTTATTGGTGTATATGATGTTTTGGTGAAATACCATACAGACCAACAAACTAGCACACAGCAGGAGAAGATGAGATCAACATCCATTCTAATTAGCATTTTGTATTTGATTGTTGTTTGATTCATTGGCCACGTAATAATAATAATAAAACAAGAAGAGGACGTGGGAGACCTCATATGTCTATTCTCCTATAGTGTTATCCTGAGATGTTTTGTTGTTCGCGTATATGGTTTAGATTGGATTCCAATAGATCATTGCACGAATACATTGCAATGGATCTATACCCTATAACAGAAAAGATAAGGAAGGCATGTGGACTATCCACAGAGTACCTATAGTAGAAGGACATTTGACAGCAGACGTCTTGTCACAATATCTCTAGAGATATTAAAAACAGAGAATTACTGCAATGGGTGAACTTTTTATTTGTGATAAAATAGTTGATCCATATATATTGTTTCAACAGAAAGTACTCTTATCAAGGCCGGTACTCTTATCAAGGCTAAAGGTTCTGTCTGGCATAAATCCTCTATGAATAATGGAGTAGTACCACGCTCTGGTATTGATACAGCAGATGCAATGTGGTGGGGGATTTAGCCATACAAAGGGTTGGATATTTGTGGATACAAATTACATTTGATATCAAGTACTATTGGTTCTTCTGTTATTGTACCTTTGACAGCAGATTTTTTACAACTGCAAATATACCGGACAACCAGATGTACACAGTAGGTTAATAGCAAGTCTACTACCTGTTACAATAATAACAAAAGAGAAACATCCTATCTATGTTTCTGCGGATCATGGATATGATGATGATCATGAACTATGTATGATCTCAGCACAGATATGGGATTTCAGTTGGTTGGTATGTCCAGTACAGAGATATGAAAATACTACTCTGCTGACAGGATAAAATTGGTTGAAATTTATGAATCTAAAGTTAGACAGGCTCTATCTATTCGCGTTGAGAGGTAAAATCAATTGAACCGTTGATAGAACATATCAAATCTGTTTTTAGAATTGATCCATTACCTGTACAAGAGGATATATGATAAGGCTTGTGCAATAGTATTATTGTCAGTACTGCTATTATATCAGATATACTTGTTTATTTTACAACTGTAAAACTAACAAAGATAATCACTCCAAAGCAATCAAATACATGCTATAGGTACATAACAACGATTGATTACATTCTATTGGTTAGTAGTGGAATAATATATTTGTGTATTGAATTATTATGACCCAGTCTCAACTATTTTATTTGAAGAAAGACTATGAAAAATTTGTCAATAGCGTGGGATGCGTTTTTTGACAAATATGTTTTATTTTTAAAGGTAATAAAAATCTTTATTGTACTTGCGAAAAAAATCAAGACAGTCACACAATTATCAATATCGCTTTATCGACGCTTTTACGTCAATCACTAACTAACCGGATCAGCAATCACTATCACTTTTTATGTCATAACAGTCACAAACGTTATCACTGTTTATACAATCGCTATTAATTGTGTAGACTATCAACCCTCAATCAATCAATCACATATTATTTCTCTTTTGCTGTCAAAATCATTATCACAATTGTGTCTATCGTCATAACCATCATCATCACTATCAAGATATTATCACTATAACATTGAACGATTATAGTGGACTAATCTAGTAGATAGATAGATTCCTACCATTGAAGAATATAAAATGTAAAAGATATATAGTAATTGGGACCAGGTTAGAAATAAAAATACCATTATATTATTTTTAATATATAAATAAGCTAATACACTCTATATCGAAGATGATGTATTGGTGAAAAACTCTTTCATCAACGCCACCAACAAATTAACAAGATAGCAATACAAGAATTTAGTAATATAGCAGTAGTAGTATTGCAGTTGTTAGTAGTACCCTATTGTTAGGATCCTGAAACTTGTTTATTCATTGAATTATGACCCAGACTCAATTATTTAAGAAAAAATCATGATACTAGATTTATTCGTTGAATTATAACCATGACTAAATTATTTAAGAAAAATATCTATTATTTCCAACCTTTGGGGTATGTATTAGGTTTCATAATCAATCGTTTCATGGTAAATGAAATACCACTTTTCTGAGAAATAATATCATCTATGTTCATAAGAGATTGAGCTAATCCTACAATTTCTCCTTTTAAAGTGTATATTCCTACTAAATCACCCTTTTGAATTTTTGGTGATAGTTGAGTAATCCCTGGAATAGCTAATGGTGCACCATGACAAAGAGCATCAACAGCAGTATCTCTAATAATAACTGAAGGAACATCATTAAAACATATTTCAATAGGTCTTACCAGATTTCGTATCTTTTCTTCATCGTTTTTTTCTTTATATAAATAAAAAGCATTGTACAAGTCATGGAGTTTGACTAGACCATCTCTTTCAAAAAAGTTGCTAACACGGGTTCTACGAAGCTCAACCATAGTAGCACCTGAACCTAAAACTTCACCAATATCATAGATAAGTTTTCTTATATATGTACCTGCTTGACATAATATTCTCAATAGAATAAGTTTTTCATGATCTTCTACATATTCTAATTCATATATTCGCCGTATTCGAGTCATTCTCTTTACTGAAGATCTCTGTGGAGGACGTTGATAAATATCGCCATGGAAATCTAATAATATTTTTTCTATAGATTTTCTTGTATAATTTGAATGAACTCTGGCCAAGGAAAAATATTCTTTTGGTCCTAATAATAAAATTGAAAGTGCTTTGGTACCTTCTCCAAGTCCCATTGGCAATAAACCTGTTGCCCCTGGATCTAATGTACCACTATGTCCGGATTTATCTATATTTAATATTCGTTTCACCCAAGATGCAATTTCATGGCTTGTGGGGCCTGCTGGCTTGTCAATCAATATTAAACCATAATCAAATAATATATTCACAGGACGATTAAATGGATAATAACCATATTTATCATCAGTTATACTATCAGATAATCTAAGTAAATTATCTAATTGAATGAGTTTTTCATTATCTTTTAAATCCATCGCTAAAAATACTTTAAAAACAATATTAATAATTTTAATCTTTCATTATTTAGTAACTAGCTTAATCAAATACGTAAATTTTTTACAATAGTTTTTGATATTAAAAGTATAGATTTGAGATCTAGTAAATCTGTATCTAAAACAAAATCAAAAACAGAAAGATCTTTTCCAAACTCGTAGCCGTATAAATTATGATAAATAAGAACATTATTATCATCACGTTGTTGAATTATATCTCTTGCTTGCTTAAGGTTTAAGTTATCTCTCTTTGCCATTCTTTTGATTCTGTTACTCCGAGAGCCTTTTAACCAAATTTTAATTGATTCTGGAACCAACCATGGCAACGTGTAACTTGTCACTACAACTTTTCCCTTTCTTACTATTTCAACCAATTTTCTATCTACTTCAATATCAAAATAAGAATTTGACTCTCTTTCTTCCATAAAATTTTTAGCCTCTTCAGTATCCCACCAATCATTGCCAGATATCACATATCCTTTCTCAGAAGCTAACATTTTTAGTACATCTCCACCATTGTAATGTTTATACCCAAATTCTCTCGCCAGTTCTGTAGCAATAGTTGTTTTACCTACTGCTGGCCAACCCGATATGACAATACTATTTAATATCTTATTTTTATAATTAGATATATTCATTTTATGTCATACTTGGGAGTGAAGTTTTGGTTATTTTAGCAATTATTCCACTTGTTCCAAGAGATGTAATAAGAAACCAACCCCATAGAAAAACCTCCCCAGCAACATTACATGCACCTTTAGGTTCACCTTTTGCATCAATGACGGTATCTACTTTTACATTATCTTCGGTACACATGATATAGGGAATATGAAGTGGCGAAAGGGCTACTGTTTGGCCAAAAAGAGCAGGAAATACTAAAATCCATAGCATAAATGAAGGTATCATATAGAGCATCATGGGACGCATTTGTTGTTGTTGCATTTCTAAACTCATCTTATTAACATAAGCTTGTTTTTTCTTTAACTCAGCAATTCGAACTTTATCCTGTTTTCTAATAGCATCAGTGTATTCTTTTCTCCATTCATTTGTTTCTTTCATAACTTTTGATAATCTATCAATATCAGTAGTTTTCTTTCTTAACATGGCAAAAGCAAAATTCAGACCAATAGCAATTAAAGCTGCTACAAGCACGCTAGAAAACAAATCTGGAAATATAGGATGCTTAGTATATGTTGGGGCAAGTCCAGGAATCTGTAATATCAGGTCGCTTAAATACATGTTATTTGTCTTTTTTTGGAGTATCTAATATTAATGAAACCATTTTTTGAGTACAATCCATAATAGAGTTTTCATGATTTGCAAGGATTTTAAATGGCGCTCCAGATACTATTGAACAGCATGAAATTAGCATCTTTGACACATCAATATCATTTTTAATAGATTCCATCGATATTATATCTCTATCTCTGGAAGGATCATTTTGTCTTCTATGATAAATTTCCTCAGGATTTGCAATTATTAGCATCAAATTAGTTGGTTTCAGATTATTTAATAAATCAAGAGGTAATCCTGGGTAATATCCTTCTTTAGTATTTATAAATAAATGTGTGTCAATTATTACCACATCAGCATTTATTTGTGAAATTTTTTCTGCAGCAAGGTTTTGTAATTTTTTCTGTTCATAGATAGAAAGGCGCCTTATTTCATCTCTATTTTTTATATTTAACTTATTTGCTTCTTCTAACATTATTTTTCCAAATTCTGCGAGAATAGTTTTGACACCTTTTTCTTCAAGTGTATTTTTAACACTAGAGACAATGGTAGTTTTACCTACCCCTGGTATACCCACTACAACTATCCTTTTAGTCTTTTCTTCCAATCAAAGCCGCCAATTTAGGCATAGTAGTATCTACCTTTTCTCTTACCAACAAGTTATAATAGTTTACAAGAATATCTACCGTCAACAATATTCCTATACCACCGCCAAAAAGACCAAGAACATCTGAAACTGACGCCAATAATCCTATTGCAATACCTCCAATTATAGTTACAGAAGGAATATATTTTTCTAAGACAGTTTGAACTGAATTCTGGGATCTTCTGAAACCAGGTATTTGAACATCTGCATCTAAAAGATTTTTCGCAGCTGCTTTTGCTGAAAGGCCACCTAATTCTACCCATAACCGGCCAAATACAGTAACAATAGATGTTATTAAAATAACATTCAATACCGCCCGCATTGGATCTTGAGCAACTACATCCAGTCCTCTTGGTGTAGTAATATAATATAACAAGCCGCCTATAGGACTTTGTTGCTGTGTTGGATCGAATTGAGCTATCCAATTAAAGAAAGGATTATCATTTTCTGGATTATAGTTTGCCCATAGCATTTGACCCATAAATATCGCATTGGCAACCAAAGCTGTGGTCAAAATAACTGGAATATTGGACGTATATAGCATTTTAATTGGATAAACTGCAGTAAAGCCCCTATATTTCGTTGAAACTATCGGAATATCAATATGGATACCCTGAGTATATACTAGAAGCGCCATTACACCTCCTGTCAAGATAAAAGTAAAGACACTAGGCAATTGACCACTTCTAAAGAAAGTATCAGAAAGATCTCCATGAATCGCTGAATCAATTATAAAAGGAATAATCCCAACAGGCCCATCCGGTCCTGCAAAAGGACTAAATACACTCCAAAATATAGTCGAAGCCACACCAGCCGCTATAAACAAGCTTATACCCGATCCTAACCCCCAACCTTTTTGGATTAATTCATCTAAAAGCATAACAATAATACTAGTAAATACCAATTGTGCTATCAAAATAGGTATAAAACTAGGTGAAGCAACCAAGTGTCCATAAACACTACCTCCATAGAGACTTCCTTCCGCAACAATAACTAATATGGTCACAATTTTAGTTGCTGAAGTAAAAAGAGCTCAATCATCGGGATTCTTAAAATTTAATTTTAAAATATCTGAGCCTTTAAGCAATTGCATAAGTAACCCGGCAGTTACAATAGGCCCTATTCCAAGTTCTAGTATAGTTCCTTGTTGTGCAGCAAAAATAACACGTGCGAATGCAAGAAAATCAAACTGGGGCTGATCAGTGACACCATAAAGTGGAACTTGACCCATAACAAGATAGGCAAAAACTGCTATTCCACACCATACAAATTTTTCTGTTAAAGATATCTTCTTCTTCGGTTTTTCTACTTGTGGAATATATCTTGAAATTGTTTTTACTGATTTGCGAATGAAACCTTCATTCTGAATGGTACTCATTGGAAATTACACTTCCTCCAATTGCTTGAATTTTTTCAACTGCACGCCGAGAAATTTGTTCTACCTTAACATTCATCTTGGTTGTTATTGTACCTCCTCCTAAAAGCTTATTAATCCCCAGATTAGTTAAATCTAAAGTTCTACTTTCAGAGTCGCTTTTGACCAATTTGAAATACAAAAAATCTAAATCTTTAAGGTTTGCCCATTTTTTGACTGAAATCTTATGATGAGATTTGGTTTGAGGATGTCCAAAATGATCAGGTTCTTCAATAACAGTACGTATCCAAAAATGCTTATGCTTACCAGCCTGTCCTACTCCACCTCTTGATCCCGATTGCCTATGTTGACCTATTTGTCCCCAACCACAATATCTAGTTCCGCGTTGTCTTCTACTTTTTCTAAATCTAGTAGCCATAATCAAGACTCCTCAATTTTTTTCTATGAATAAAAAAGATTAGCGAAATCATCATCATTCTTCCATTAATAAAATTTTGTAGTATTTATATCATTCTCCTTACTAGATCGATTAATTCATTATTTTCTCCCAATACACCTTTTTGATTATACTGAGTCGTTATTTTCCTTTTGAATCCACCTTTAGGAGGACTTAAAGAGAACCAGGGTTTGAGATCTTTAATCTCAGACAAACCAATATTATTTTTATGAATGGCATTAGCTAAATCATCAATAGTTTTATAATTAGATGGAAGAGGTGATTGATTTAATGCACGGAGACCTTTTTTTCTTCCTCGTGTTTCTAACAAATCTTTAATAATTGATTCATCAACAGATTTCCAAGCAACAATGTCTTTCACTTTTCGTAACATTCCTAAAGTTTGATGATTTTCTTTGATTATTGTTGCATTAAACTTTCTTCTCAAGTTTAAATTTTCTAAAGTTTTTTCTGCCCAACTTGGAATATTAACCAATCCACGAATTCTAATAACCAGATAGACCATATTTCATCATTATCCTGCTGTAAATGTGCTTCTTAAGGCATTGAATATAGCTTTTGTAGTTGAAGCCATAGTATTTGTTGATCCATATGATCTAGTCCAAGCATCTTTTAACCCAGCCAATTTTAATAGAGTTTTGATATTCTCGCCTGCTACCAAGCCTAATCCTCTTGGGCCAGGTAGTATCTCAATTGTCACACTTCCACCTCTACCAGATACTTGGAAAGAAATTGAATGTAATTGATTACATCGACATTCCCAACTTCCACATCCTAACTTAATTGGTATAACATTTAGATAGGCAGAATTAGTAGCCTTATCGATAGCATTTCGCATTTGTGCAGCTTTTCCCTTACCTATTCCAAACCATCCACCCTCATTTCCTACTGCAACCAGTGCATTAAATCTTGTCATTTCACCAGCATCTGTTTGTTTTTGAACAATTCCTACATGAACTACTTGACTTTTCATATCTGGAAGTAGTTGTTTTACAATTTCAGATTCTTGAATTCGCATTCCATTTTCAAAAACTTGTTCCATAGAAGATATTTTACCACCTGCAACTAGCATGCCCAATGAAGTCCGTGGTTTCCATTCTACATGTTTTTCTTGCCTAGGAAATTGTTTTTCTTGCCTAGGAAATTGATGACTCATCTTGTTGATTCCCTACTGATATGGTCTTCTGCCTCTACTTTATTTTTACCATTGTACTCTATTCGATTATTTGTATCTTTTATAAAATTTTGAATTTCAAGATTCATTATTTTTTCCTTAAACTCCTCAAAATGACTTTTATAATCCTCCGGATTTAAACCATTTTTTATAATCGTAGAAAATTTTTTATTATAATTTTCAGAATCTGACTTTAAAGCTGATGCATAATTAGCTATATGTTCTCCAGAAATACGCTCAGTGCTAGGAAAAGAGTCTTCTGATGATGGTATTTCAACTCCACCGTCAATTATTCCTTTTAGACAGGATGATAATCTTTCAGTAAATGCATCTTTGCCAGTATAGAGTATAGCATTATCAATTCCCTTAAAAGATGCTTTTTTACCTAATAATAAACCGGTCAAGTAGCATGCTGGAAGAGAATTTAATGATCCCTTCCAACCAAGTTTTGCTAAATTGGTACTATGAGCAGAAGTAATTACTTTATCTCCCGTAAGAGAAGGTTCTAATACTTGTGTTAGAATATTCTGATTTGTTACTTTTATAGTGATAAACCTCTTTTTACTTAATAATAGAGATGAGCGTTTATGATAGTTTGTTTTTCTTTCTCTGATCCTCTTTAATGTATGTATATAACTCATTACAGTTCTTTCTCCAATTTTTTAATAATAAATGCAGAATTTTACAACACTTATAAACGTTTTATTAAAGTAAATTTCCAGATTTATTTAATTTTTCCATATAATTCATTCTGTTAGCGATTAAAGCAGCAAATGATCCTGCTCCTATTCCATTATCAATATTTACAACAGTTAATCCAAGTGCACAGCTTTGAAGCATCGAGGATAAAGCGGCAATACCATGAGAACCGAAACCATAACCAACAGAAGTAGGAACTCCAATAACAGGAACATTTACACAGGATGAAACCAAAGAAGCTAAAGCACCCTCCATCCCTGCAACTACTACGATTGCTTGTACATTCTCTGACATCATCTTTTCAAGGGATGGAAATACTCTATGAATTCCCGCAATACCAACATCATAGGAAATAATTGATTCACAATTCATTGCTTTGGCCATTAGTCTAGCCTCTTCTGCTATTCCTATATCAGAATTACCTCCTGAAATAACTCCTATTTTGTAAGAATGACATTTAATTGTAGCAATTGTTGATAAGAGTATAGTAGAACTACTTTTACCAATTTCAAAATAGAAATCCTTTTTTTTTACAAAATCGATTATTTTTTTAATATGTTCCTTTTGAATCTTACTTACAACTATTGTTTGATTTTTCCCGAGCATACTAGATATTATTTTTGTTATATCTGAGTAATTCTTATTTGCTGCAAAGATTACCTCAGGAATTCCTTTTCTCAATCTTCTATTAATATCTAATTTTGCAATATTTTTTCCTACATTGTGGATATAAAAAGAAGTAATTTGTCTTTTAACTTCATTTATCGAGAGATTTCCATTATTATATTCATTTAATAATTCTTCAAATTCCATTACTTTATTTCTGAATCCATAAATTTTATTGCTTCTTTTACGCTTATAACTCCTAAATCAAAAATTTTTCTTTCAGATTCGTTTAACTGTAATTCAATAATCTTTTCAATACCATTTGATCCTAAGATTACTGGAACCCCTATACACAAATCAGATATACCATATTCGCCTTCTAAATAAGCAGAAACAGGTATTACTTGTTTTTTATTTTTTTTCATACTTTCAATCATTGTTGCAACTGCATTTCCAGGGGCATACACAGTAGCTCCTTTTAATGCAATAACTTCGGCAGCGACTTTTTTTGTTCTTTCAAATATTTCTTGAGATTGTTCATTAGTTAAAAATTCATTTAAAGGAATTCCACCAATTGAAGAAAAACGAATCAACGGTAACATATTCTCACCATGTTCGCTGATTACCATAGCTTGAATTGATTTCCTTGAGCAACCAGTAATATCATGAATAAAACTTTTAAATCTAGATAAATCTAGCATTCCACCCATTCCAATAACCTTATTTTTCTTGAAACCAGTTGTTTTTAAAGCAGCATAAGTCATTGGATCTAATGGATTAGTAACAACAATTAACGTTGCATCATTAGCATGTGTTGAAATTTTATTAGAGACATCCTTTACAATACTAGCATTTTTATTTAATAAATCCATTCTAGTCATTCCTGGTTTTCTTCCGAGTCCTGCTACAAGTACAACAAAATCCGAATTAGTCATATCCTCATAACTATTTGATCCTTTTACTCTAGAATCTATTCCAAGTTCAGATAATTGATGATTAATATCCATTGCTTCACCTTGTGGAAGTCCTTCAATTATATCCAACAATAAAATATCATCTAATTCTCTTAGTCCACAATTTAATGCAATAGATGCACCTACTCTTCCGGATCCAACTATTGTAATTGTCATAGAGTGGATTATTTTTAGATAAATTATAAGTTTACTAAATGTGTACTGCATAAAGGTTAAATTTTCATTAATAAGTAGTAATATAAAAAAAATAATTTTAATTTATGTTTAGATATTATTGTAACCAATAGAATCATGGCTAAAATTTCAATAATTGACGCTCAGCTTGCTGGTTTATCAGGAGATATGATTTTATCTGCTTTAATAGATTTAGGAGCAGATAAAAAAAAAGTAATTGATTCGATATACAAATGTGAAAACATTTTTTCAGGAAGCAAGATAAAAGACGCTAGGTTCGAAAAAGTAAATTCTAACGGATTTAACGCAACCAGATTTTATTTTGAATATAATGAGAAAAATTATCAAAGAAAAGGAATTGAAATGGTTAGAGGCTTATCTAAATCCATAGAATACTTGGATTTAAAGCCACGTTCAAAGTCTTTTATTTTGGATTCAATAAAAACTTTGATAAATGCAGAAGCAAAAATTCACGGCGAGTCTATAAATCAAGTTCATCTTCATGAAGCTTCTAGTATTGATACTTTTGTTGATTTAATCGGTTGTGCAATTGCATTAGAGGATTTGAAGATTTTTGATTCAAAAATATATTCAACTTATATTTGTGTTGGAAATGGTCTAACTACTTTTTCTCATGGAACGATACCAAATCCTACAAATGCAGTTTTAGAAATTTTTAGAGGAAAATCATTTGTTCTAATCGGCAATGATCAAGGAGAAGTTACTACTCCCACAGGCGCAGCGATGTTAGTTAATCTATCTTCTGAATGTATTAGATATTATCCTCCTATAATTCCAGAAAAGATAGGTCTAGGAGCTGGTCATAGAATCTTAAAAAATACACCCAATATTCTTAGAATAGTCCTTGGAAAGGATCCGGTTAGCTTTGGTTTAAATAATGAGAAAATGTTTTTAATTGAAACAAATATAGATGATGTTGACGGAGAAATTATTGGTAATTTAATAGAGGTTTTGATGAACGACGGAGCAAAAGATGTAACGGTTATTCCTGGAATAACTAAAAAAAATAGACCTGCCAATATAATAAGAATTCTTTCTGATAACTTCAAGAGGGAAATTCTTATTGAAAGATTATTTAAAGAGACTGGAACTTCAGGAATAAGAATTAATGAAATTAATAGAATAGCTTTGGAGAGAAATATAATAATTATGCAAGTAATCGTTAATGAATCACAGTATAATATTAAAGTAAAAATAACAAGAGATTCATCCAATAATATAATTAATATCAAACCTGAGTTTGAAGATTTAAAGAAAATCTCAGAGTTTGAAAATAAATCATTAAAAACAATTCAAGAATTGGTTATGTATCAAATATATAAAAAATTCAAGGCGAGTAATTATGAATAGTGAGGAATGTCTTTTACAATTAAAAGACTGGTTTATTAAAAATACAAAAGGAAATATATTCATAGCATTCTCAGGAGGAGTAGATAGTGCAGTAGTAGCATTTGCGGCTAAAAAAGCAATTGGCGAAAAAGCAATTGCCATTACTGCAAATTATAAGACTCTAGCATTATTTGAACTTGAAGATGCCAAAAGAGTGGCAAATGAGATAGGGATTCATCATATAATAATTGAATATAATGAGTTAGAAGATACCAACTTTGTCAAAAATGATATACAAAGATGTTACTATTGTCGAAAAAGTTTAGGTGAACATATCAAAGCATATGTAAAAAGATACCAAGTTACAGACATTATTGATGGAACCCATTTGGATGATATGAATGACTATCGTCCTGGTTTGAAAGCGTTGAGAGAACATAAAATTAAAAGTCCTTTATTAGAGAAAAGAATAAGAAAAAAAGAAATAAGAGAAATTGCTAAAAAATATAATATTAGTGTAGCAAATAAGCCTTCTAATTCATGTTTAGCATCTAGAATTCCATATGGTAATAGTATCACCCAGGAGAAATTAAAAAAAATTGAAATTTCAGAAGAAAAAGTTAAAGAGTTGTTTAATGTTAGTCATGTTAGAGTAAGAGATCATGGAGATATAGCTAGAATAGAAATTGGAAGAGATGAAATGGAAAAAATGTTTGATAAAAGAAAACTTGATCAATTAGATGCAGAATTAAAAAGTACAGGTTTTAAATATGTCTCTTTAGATTTATATGGATATAGATCTCGAAAGCTAATTGTGATTAATGATTGAGTAAAAATAACTCTAATAATAATTTAATTTATTTAGATCATGCAGCTTCAACTCCTGTACTTCAAGAAATAATTGATGAAATGATACCATATTTAGGAAATTTATTTGGTAACCCATCTTCAATCCATACTCATGGAATAAAATCAAAAATTGCAATTCAAATGGCAAGAAAAAGAGTTGCCGCATTAATAGGTTCTAAACCCAGTGAGATTTATTTTACATCAGGCGGAACGGAATCCGATAATTTAGCTTTGAAAGGAATATGCAAAAGTATTAGAAACAATCAAAAAATAAAGAATCATATAATTACCAGTGCTATAGAACATGATGCAATTTTAGAAACATGTAAGAATTTAGAAA
Organism: uncultured Nitrososphaerales archaeon; assembly: GCA_963840085.1. Classification (GTDB taxonomy): domain Archaea; phylum Thermoproteota; class Nitrososphaeria; order Nitrososphaerales; family Nitrososphaeraceae; genus TH1177. The sequence continues at coordinate 63,879 of CAWIYT010000121.1, read as the reverse complement.
AAGATGGATTTGATGTTTCATATTTGAATGTAGATAGAAATGGAATTATTGAGAAAAGTGAATTAAAAAAATGTCTTACTGAAAAAACAATTTTAGTTAGTATAATGTTAGCTAATAATGAAATTGGTACTATTCAACCAATTAAAGAATTATCAGAAATTGTTCACAATTTTGATAAAAAGATAATATTTCATTCTGATGCAGTTCAAGCTGCTGGTAAAATACCCATCAATGTTAAAGAATTAGATATTGATGCATTATCACTGTCATCTCATAAAATGAATGGACCAAAAGGAGTTGGAGCATTATATGTACGTGATAAAGTAAAATTTGAGTCCCAGATACATGGAGGTGGACAAGAATTGACCCTTAGATCAGGAACTGAAAATGTCCATGGTATTGTAGGTTTTGGAAAAGCGTGTGAGATAAGTATGAGAGACTTGAGAAATAATTCTCCATACATGTGTTATTTGAGAGACTTTTTAATTGAGCGAATAAATAAAGAGATCCCTAACAATAAATTAAATGGTTCTTTGGAATACAGATTACCAAATAATGTCAATTTTACATTTTTAGGGATAAATGGGGAGGATTTACTGATTAAATTAGATGAAGATGGAATTTTAGCATCTACAGGTTCTGCATGTTCTACCAACAGACAAAAAGAATCTCATGTTTTGAAAGCTATTGGTCTGAATCATGAAGAGATCTCTGGTTCAATAAGGTTTTCTTTAGGAATACAGAATACTATTGAAGATATAGAAAAAACCATCATCGTTTTAAAACAAAGAATTACTGAGCTCTTGAAGATTTCGCCATTGAAACAAAAGTATAAAGAGTAGAGAAAATTTTAATATAAAGTTAATCAAGGTATCATATATGTCGAATTCAGAAAAAATTCCAAATGTAGGTGATACTGCACCAGACTTTGAATTAGTTAATGAGGAAATGAAAAGCATGAAATTGAGTGATATAAAAGATAAAAAAGTAATTCTTGCTTTTTTCCCTGCTGCTGAATCTCCTGTATGTACCGCTGAAATGTGTAACTTTAGAGACTATTTAAGTGATTTAAATAACAAAAATGCACAGGTAATTGGAATATCTATTGATGGCCCTTTTGCCAATAAATTTTTCAAAGAAAATCATCATTTGAATTTCCCGTTATTAAGTGACTATAATAGAGAAGTAATTAAAAAATATAATGTTGTAATGAAAGATCTTGCATCACTTAAAGATTACAATGCTGCCAAAAGATCCATTTTTATATTAGATAAAGATAGAAAAATACAATATAAATGGGTTTCAGATAATCCACTGATTGAGCCTAATTATAAAGAAATTATGGATAATCTCAAATAGAAAGAAATTTTTTTTTATAATTTAAATTTCTTCTAAACAAACAAGTTTTTCACTAATCTATTATTGCAACAACTTCGTTTCTTGAGACGGTTGAACCCTCTTTTACTTTGATTTCCTTTACAATACCATCTTTATTAGACTTTATAGCAATTTGCATTTTCATAGATTCAAGAACTAAAATAGGATCACCTTCCTTTATTGTATCACCTTTTGAAACAGAGACTTTAACGACTCTACCCGGTATTTGGCTAGTTATGTTATTAACTCGACTTACAGTTCCTTTAACACTTAATGATTTTTCTATAATTTCGGTTATTTTGGATTGTTTCTTTATTTCAATTACGACTCCATCAATAAAAAGTTTATATTTTGTTTCAGTAGAAGAAAGAATTTTAACATAATGAAATGTATTCCCAAGCATAAATTCAAATTCATCTGATTTTGATTTTAAAATTTTTAAATTGTATTTTTTTCCGTCTATTTCAAATAAAAGATCACCTTCTCCTTTATTGTATATCAATTCAGCATTAATTAATTCAGGTCTACCTTCTATTTGAAATTGCATTAATAAAATCCTCCACTCATTGACTTTTGGATTCTATTCAATCGTTGAGGACGTAAATTTGATTTTTTTACATATTCAGATTGTAATAGAATTGCAGATATGGCTGCATATGCTTTGTCTTTGTATTCCTGATTTCTTTTTTGTTTCATCTTTTCTATAATATTATATTTCTCAATATAGTCAGTAGAAATATTGCCATTTATAAAATTAGATTCTTCTATAATTGTTTTATGAATTGGAATAGTAGTATTTATTCCTTCAATAGTAAATTCAGATAAAGCATTCTTCATTCTTACTCGAGCTTCGTTAAAGTCACCACCATAGGTAATTAATTTAGCAATTAATGAATCGTAATAACCAGACACATTACAACCTGGATAAAGATAAGTATCCACTCTCACTCCAGGTCCAGAAGGAATATTACAATTTGGAATATATCCTACAGATGGAGTAAAATCATAAAAGGGATCCTCAGAATTTATACGACATTCTATGGCACAGCCTTTTAATTCAAGATCTTTTTGTTTAAATGGTATTTCTTCACCTTGAGCAACTTGAATTTGTAACTTGACAAGATCCTTTCCAGTAACAAGTTCAGTAACTGGATGTTCAACTTGTAATCTAGCATTAATTTCAATAAAATAAAAATTGCCTTTCGAATCAGATAAAAATTCTGCTGTTCCAGCGTTTAAATAGTCTAGAGCAGTACTTGCACGTACTGCAATTTCTCCTACTTTTTCTCTAGTTTCTTTATTAACTACCGGTGAAGGTGACATTTCAATAAGTTTTTGATGTCTTCTTTGAATAGAACATTCCCTTTCGAAAAGATGTCTACCATTTCCACTAGAATCTCTTAGCAATTGATATTCAATATGCCTGATGTTGGTAAGGTATTTTTCTATAAATAATGCAGACTTGCCAAATGCTGCTTTTGATTCATTTGATGCTAGTTCAAATTCTTGTCTCAATTCTTTTTCATTACTTACCAATCTAATGCCTCTTCCTCCTCCTCCAAAAGCAGATTTGAGCATCACAGGATAACCTGCTTCTTTAGCGATATCTACAGCCAATTCTATATCTTCAACTACTCCATCACTTCCAGGTACAGTAGGAACTTCAGCTTTGTTCATTATTTCTTTACATTTCATTTTATCACCTGCTAACTCCATCGCTTTTGCGGTTGGACCTATAAAAATAATGTCATTTTTCTTACACTCCTCAGAAAATAATTCATTTTCAGAGAGAAATCCATAACCAGGATGTATAGCATCGGCGCCAGATAATTTAGCTATCTCAATTATTTTGTCTATACAAAGGTAACTTTCTGACGCTTGTGCTGGGCCCAATCTATATGATTCATCAGCTCTTTTAACATGTATTGATCTATTATCTTCATCTGAATAAACTGAGATTGATTTTATTCCTAAATCTTTGCATGCTCTAATAACACGTAGAGCAATTTCTCCACGGTTTGCTATAAGAATGCTTGAAATTTTCGACATTTCTAATTTCACCTATAAATTGATATTCCCATGTTTTTTCCAGGGACCCGTTTCTTTCTTTCCTAATAATGATGCAATAGCTCCTATTATCATAGTTCGAGTTTCCATAGGGTCAATTACTAGATCAATGATTCCTTTCTCTGCTGCAATATAGGGATTAGCAAATTTTTTCCTAAATTCATCAGCTAATCTCTTTTTTGTTGTTTTTGCATCTTGAGAAGATTTAAGATCTCTTCTATGAATTATTGTAATTGCTGCTTCAGGTCCTAAAACTGCAATTTCTGCAGTAGGCCATGCAAAATTAATATCTGTTCTTAAGTTTTTACTGCCCATTGCAATATAAGCTCCGCCATACGCCTTTCCAATGATACAAGTAATCTTAGGCACTGTTGCTTCACAATATGCATATAATAATTTACTACCATGTCTAATTATTCCATTATGCTCTTGATCAGCACCTGGTAAATAACCAGGTGTATCAACTAATGTAATAATAGGAATATTAAAGGAATCACAAAATCTAATGAATCTTGCTGCTTTATTAGAAGAATCTATATCTAAAGCACCTGCTAAATACATTGGTTGATTAGATACAATGCCAACTGTTTTACCATCCATTCTAGCTAAGCCTACAATGATATTGCTTGCAAAGGATTCATGAATTTCAAAAAAATCTTTATCGTCGATTATACTCATAATGATTGATTTAATATCGTATGGCTGATATGGATTTTCAGGCAACATATTGATCAATGAGGGATCGAGTCTATTTGGGTCATCGTTTGATTCTATTGATGGCGGTTCTTCTAAATTGTTTTGAGGTAGAAATGAAAGTAATTTTTTAATTTTTTCCATACATTCATATTCATTAGCTGCAACCATATGGGCAACTCCCGATTTAGTTGAATGAGTAGAAGCTCCTCCAAGTTCTTCGAATGATACATCTTCACTTAAAACTTCCTTCACAACTTCAGGTCCAGTTACAAACATCTGTCCTATATTCTCTACCATTATTACAAAATCTGTCATTGCTGGAGAATATACAGCACCACCAGCACAAGGTCCTATACTAGCAGTTATTTGAGGAATTATTCCAGAAGCAGTAGTATTTCTATAGAATATATCACCATAGCCATCTAAACTCATTACTCCTTCCTGAATTCTAGCTCCACCAGAGTCAAGAATTCCTATAATTGGTGCGCCTACTTTAATGGCTCTATCCATAATTTTTACAATTTTTCTTGATGCCATTTCACCCAAGGAGCCACCCAAAACTGTAAAATCATATGCGTACACAAAGATTTTTCTGCCGTTAATTGTTCCAAATCCAGTAATCATGGCATCCCCATAGAATTTCGTAGTTTCAGGATCATCCTGTCTATGAGTCACATATTTATCCAATTCAATAAAACTTCCTTCATCAAGAAGAAGAGCAATTCGTTCTCTAGCCGTAAGTTTGCCTTTGGAATGTTGTACATCAATTTTCTCTTGACCACCGCCGGATTCAGCTAAATTTTTTAATTCATACAATTTCTTTAACTTTTCTTCGTGCATGGCTTTAGCATTTATCCGATATTCTGATATTTATATATATAACATAATAATCATGAGATAAACAATTTATATATATTTGGTGATTAATTTTATTAAAAATTTTATAACAAATTACTCATAAATTAACAAAAAAGAAAAACTATTGCTCTCGTAAACCTGATCTTCCTCCTTGCGCTCTTCTGAAAACATTCATACCAAGATTATAATTTTCAAACAATGTTTTTAATGCCTCAATTTCATTGGACAATAGTTGTATTTCATACTTATTTTCAATTGGATTTTCTAATAATAAATCTAATCTTTGCTTTTTTTCCAAAAGCAATTTTCCAACGGTATGTTCGTATTCACTTGACATTTTCTTTAGATAATCTAAATTAAGATTTTAATTTTACTATTTTTTTTATTTTTTCATAAATTATTTCTTGATATTTTAAGTAAGATTTAGGATTTTCCAAACAAGATTTACACAAGAATATCGAATCTTTTTGACTTGCACGGTTTAAGAAATCAAAGTCATCAGGAGACATATTTTGAACAGCATTACCACATAAGAAACAACGTAGATTTAGTCCAGAATCTTTCTCAACCGTTTCCTTCTTGACCTTATTATTATTGTTATTGTTCTTACAATCAAAATGTTTAATTTTTTTTGATAATTTTGACCAGAGAGCGTATTCACCTGCTGAAATTTGCTTTTCACAGATTTGACATTTACCTTTAAATTTTACTAGCAGTTTTATCCATTCAGAGTCGATCATTTTTAGTCCTGTTCATTTCTTTTTGAAGGATTTCGACAAATTTTTCATCTAGCATAAAATTTGAAATGAATTCCTGAATATCTATTTTAAATTCACGGATTATCTCAAGCATGTACGGAAAAAACAACATTCCAAAAGTCACTAGAAGAAACATGAAAGAACATAGAAAGATTAGAAATCAAATTACGCAAAGATACACCTCTTGAAAAGATTTGACCCATTAAAGGCCAGCTAATACCATATTGATTATAAGATATCATCTTATATTGTATATTTTCATATAAAAGTTCAATTAACATATTATTCATATATTTTAATAAATTCCAATTTCTATTTTCATATATTCGCGCTACTTGTAAATCAATTTGGGATAGACTGTCTAATAATTGGGACAAAGTATTTATGTCCAGATTCGATGATATAATACTTGTAAATAATGAATTGACAATATCTTTTCTTCGTTCTTCAGCTGACAAGCCATACCGTGGATCAGAATATTTGCCATCCAAAGATAATAAAATGACTCTGGCATCATCTTTATTTTGACTAGAAAAAAATTCATTTAGACCTTCAGAGATATCAACTTTAAATTTTTGGGTTATAAATTGGCCATAACCACTGCATTTAGATTGAGCTATGTTAAGCATTGTTCTAATATCGCCATTACTTTTTTCAACTATCCATTTTTTATCATCAAGAGGTAGAGAATATTTTTGTTCATATAGTACATAATTTAAAAACATCATCAATAGATTGGATGAGATACGTTGGATTTTAATTATTTTACAAAGTTTCAATAAATTTTTTAATTTAATGTTACTAGAATTAGCAGCAAACATTATTGGAAAGTTTGACGATTTGACAATATTTATAAGAACTTCAATTCCTCCACTATCTTCTCTTCCATAAATACCATCTACCTCATCAAAAAAAAGAAGAATCTTTTTTCCAAAGATACTTGTATTATTAAGAAGTGGATTTACTAATTTTTCTAATTGTGGACCACTTCTAGTATCACTTGCATTTAATTCTATTAGATCATAGTTCAAAATAGAAGATAATAATTTAATGATTGTAGTTTTCCCAATTCCAGGTGGTCCTATTAAAAATAATGGTTTAGTACCAGCAAGCCATTTTATCAACCATTTCAATATAGTAATTCTTATTTCTTCATTCCCAATCATCTGTTCTAAACTTTTTGGTCGATAAATTTCTGTCCAATACATATTATATCGAATCTTGACTAGTGTAATTTGCGTGTTAGAGGGTGAATAGTTCTTTCAAAATACTTAAAGAGATCACGTTTTGTGATATCATGATACCAATATTGATTATAGTGATTCACTGTAAGAAATAAAAATGTTAGAAATGGCTTAAGTTCGAATTCTTCCGGTAAAAATTCCAAAGCGAGTTTTGCTTCATCTAAATATATCTCACTTTTCTTCAGAGTAACTTCAAATCCTTTTCTAACATCATTAGCAATGAGGGAGTAATACAGAGGCCAAGAGGGTATTTTAATTGCACCTTCGTTAATTGAATCTTGCATTTCGTTACCACAGCCTACAGATTCACTTGCTTTTGACATTCCTAAATGGTAAATTTCATTTAAAGGTGTCTGATTTAAGGCCATATTTCTCCCAGCAGTACCCATAATTGAACGATATTTTTTATAACAACCAATCATATGTTCATCAGTAATTGATTCGGGTTTCATCTTTAGTTTTTGATCAATTAATTGACCTATTCTAGCATCTTTAAATCCTTCTTCAAAGGCCTTTAGAACTGAATCACCACCTTGAGAAATTTTTTCCCTAGCTATATCCAAAATATAAGGATTCATTAATCTATAGTCATCGAGATATTCTACATCTTCATCTTTATCCATAATTCGATCCATAGGTTCACTCAAATCAATAGCTATGATATGCCCATCTATTATAGAAGTTCGTAACTCATTTGAAAGATCCTCTTTATAATAAGCCATAGAGCCATCAAATAAAGCATTAAATACTGGAAAGGTCATTTTAACAAAATTAGAGTTTAATATTCTTTGTACTCTATCGGCCAGAATTTCTGGTCTAGAAAGACGAGTTTTAATATCTTCAATTTTAGCAGCAGACTCAAGTTCCATATCTTTAGAACCAACTTCTTCTGCAAATTGAGATACAGTTGAACTTGGTGAAGTATCAGAAATTATCCGTCTATGTAAGGATAAAAGAAAACGTTTAGTAAAATCTTCAAATTCCATTTCATATTTCATTTTATATTTATTATATTGTTTATAGCCTCTTTCTCTTAATAATACTTGCTTAAGTATATCTTTACCAGCCTTTGTACTCATTAAAGCACTTTTGGAAAAAACAAAATCGTCTTTGCTACTCATTTATAATTAGTTGAAATGTAATTGCCATTATTTATTAACTTTCATCTTTGACTATCCCACAAATTGATAGAAGTTAGATCCTAGTTTTTATCATCTTTATTTATACTATAATTGAACAAAGAGAACATTATGTTAGAACAACTATATGCATCCGAGATATTCTATGGAATATGATTAGAAATATACAATGAGAAGAGAAATCAGAAAATACCATAGGCAGATCAATCATTCTTTATAGAATGGTATTGTATGTGAAATTGTATATCTTGATAACTGGATACTGATGGAAATGCTAACAAGAGAATACGATTCTAGTTCTACCTGCAATATAAGATTTTAGAATGGGTTAAGATTTCAGAATGGGTTAAGATTTCAGATGGGGTACATTATGGATATTTGACAGATTATAGATCAGATTGTTGAAAATATATGATAATAGGAAAGGAATATGATGGAACTAGCAATCACGTGACATTATATCAGTAAAATCATCTTTAGGAGTGGATGACTATTGGATATAATCCTACTGATAGAGATGCAAATTAGGTAGGAATCAAAAGAGATATTCTTATAGATAAAGATGGTATTCCTTTGTCTACTGTAATAATATCTGCAAATACACATAGGATGTTACTGTTGCAATTAATACAATAGTTGACAATATAGTTATTAAAAGACTATCATCAACAACAACAATAACAGACAGAAATAAGAAACAGAATCTATGTCTTGAAAGCATATCATTCAAAAGATATAGAATAAGAAATTATCAAAAGAGACGCCTTCCACAGATAAGACATAGAAGAGAATGAGAAAAGGTATCAGATAATATACATAATCATGTAGCAAGAAGATTGGTGGTAAGAAAGAGGAGAGAAAGAAAGAAAGAAAGAAAGAACAAATTCATGGCATAAGTGATTAAGGAAATTATTTATAAGATATGAAACGAAGAGAAAGAGAATATCTTGGTCTTTGTACAACTAGCAAATAGCATAATTGTTTAGAAGAGGATAATTTTAGGATAGGCTCTTAATTAGGAATGTTTCAATCAACTTAATCTATATAATACAAGTAAAAATGGAAACAAAATGGTAAAATGAGTTAGTTATCTTGAAGCCATTGCAATACGTTCCTGTTCATTCTTTTTCTTTATTGCATGGCTTGTCATATCATTGTTAGCTGCTAGAAGAATTTCTTTAGCTAATGCTTCTTCTATCATTTGAGGATTAGAATAAGTGGACTCTCTTACTCCTTCTGCTATAAATCTAAGTGCTAAATCAAGGCGTCTGAGAGGAGAAACATCTACTGAAACATGATATACAACACCACCATAGACAATTCTTGTAGTATCTTCATTTGGAGAAGAGTTTTCTATCGCTCTTACTAGTAATTCAACAGGATTTTTTCCAGTTTCTAAATTTATTATTTCAAAAGCCGTTTTAACAACATTGAGTGATTTTGCTTTTTTTCCACCCATTCGTCCTGTATTTTTTGCATATTTTTTTCCAAAACGCATTAATTTATTTGCTAATCGTTCAATAAGATTTACTTCAGCTTTTTTAAGTCTTTTATGTTCATGTCTTCCAAAAGATATAGGAATTACCATCGACGGATTAAAAGATATAACTCTATTTAATCCTGGATCATTAACTTCTATACCAGATGTCTCCCATTTATTAAACAATAATATTTTTGTAATTTCCTTTCCGCTCAATTTTATCGCCTTGGTTTTTCCTTTTTACCATAAACTAATTCTTTTAATGATACACCATTAACTTTGAAAACTTGCCATCGTACTCCCGGAATATCACCCATTGCACCCCCCATTGAACCTCCAATGCCCTCTACTATTACTTCATCATGTTCATCAACAAAATTTAATGCACCATCTCGAGGAAGAAATGCAGTTATTGATTTTCCATTTTTTATCAATTGGATTCTAACACATTTACGTACAGCAGAGTTAGGTTGTTTTGATTCTATTCCTACTTTTTCCAATACAATACCTCTAGCTTGAGGAGCACCTTCCATAGGATTAGTTTTTTTGTCAAGCAATAATACACGTCTCTTATAATATTTGTTTGCCCATCTAGAACGTTTTCTTTTTAATTTAAGGACACGTCCAGCAAACAAACCCAAAGGAGATTTAGCCATTTTATATATTCACACCATTATTATCATTAGTTGTTTGTTCAGGGCTCAATATTAGAACATTTGAAATTTGAAAATATCGCCTTGCAAGTAATCTTGCTTTTTCAGCATTTCTACCTTCTTTTCCAACTACAACACCCTTTTTTTTTGAATCAACGACAACAATTGCCTGTTTTGTACCATCTATCCTTTTATTAATCTTTATCTCATTAATCATACTAGAATTAAGAATATTTTTCAAAAATTCATCTACATTATCTGAATATTCAACTAATTCTATTCTGCGAGGTACCACATTTTGTAATTGCTTTATAGTCGCGCCTCCTCTGCCAATAGCAAGACCCATTTGACCTTTATTTACAACAAAAATCACTCGATCCATTTTTTCATCTACAATACAATCTCTTGCAGTAGCACTAGTGATACTTGAAAATAAAGAGATAAGCCTAAGTTCATCAGATGTTAGTTTTATTTTCTCAGTCATTATTCTGCAATACCTCTATATACCAATTTTCAATTATATTATACATCAAGTGATAACATGCTGTGTAATAAAGTATAATTTAAATTTTAATGAAGATTTTGATATCAACAAAGGAAATAAAAATTTTATTTTCAATATATAAACTAAAGATTAAAAATAACTTAATTTTGTATAGATTTGTGTTCTTTTATTCTCTCTGTTCCCTCATCAAAACTAACATAAACTAAATCTCCTGGCTTATAAATACAATTATTAATTTGTCTTGGATGATCCCTTGTATCAACTACACATATAGTATTACCTTTTAGAAATTATAATTGCCTCTTTAGAGACTGATTCTCTGATTAAATTACTGATTGGAAATACAAAAAAAGCTAAAACAATAAAGACTCCAAATACTGATAATCCAAAAATCAAAAATAATTTTTTAGACGAAAGATAATTTTTACCATCATTACCAAATTCATAATCCATAAATAAAATTAGGAAATAAATTATTAAAATATTTTGACTTTTAAAAGTATAGTGACTAACAATTACGAAATATTAAAATAAAAATTTATTGTATCTCCAATAAGCTATTTACATCTTCTTCAGATACAGCTTTAAGCGCTACTGTAGAAATTCTATAAGGTCTATTGAAAAGTCGCCCTAGTTTTATGGAATTATCACCATAATAATAAATAGGAACTTTGTATTCTTTAGAGGATTTTTCAAGTAATTGTTTATCTACATTGTTAAGGGAAGTAGAAACAATAATTAATTTTGATCCTTTAATATTAGATTTAACTTCTTTTATTCCTTCCTTATACTTATTGGAGGATTTTGCCTCTTTAATTATTTTCTCTAGATTCTTCATTTTGTTCATTCACCTTCATATACAAGTCAACCATTCCTGTTCCAACAGGTACAGTTGCTCCCACAATAACATTTTCTGTAACTCCTTTTAATGCTTCCGTTTGTCCTTCCATTGATGCTTTTGCAATAGTTGGAACAGTAATTTCAAATGCAGCTCTTGCCAAAACAGAAGTTTTAGTTCCAGCGATACCATGTCTTCCGATTTGTTGAAGATATCCCTTAGACGTCATTAAATCTGCTACCAGCATAATATGTCGAATGTCAACTTCCAAACCTTGTTCTTCTAGAGTATTAGTAATTTCACGAACTAGAGCAGTTCTCGCTGCTTCTATTCCCAAGGTTTGCCATATTTCATAAACATTATTTGTTGTTATACGAGAAAGATCTATGCCATCTACATAAATTATTTTAGATAAATTAGAACCTGCAGTTTGTATTACCCATTCTTCATTCTGTTTAACTATTGTAACTCTTTCTATATCAGGTACACCTTTTATTCGAGTATTGAGAAGCTTATTTTTCAACAGTAATAAAGTTTGAGCATCTAATTCTTCATTCATCTTCATAACAATACTCAATTCCTTTTCATCAAGAGTCGTGTCGTATTTCTTTTTACTGCCCTTTAGAATTTCAAAAATATCAGTCAAAATACAGCCCCAATCGTTTAGCTTATTTTCAGAAAAGGTTAATTTTATTATTCCACTATAATCAATATCTGTCTTTTCAACTACATCAATAACCTTAGTATGTATTATCTCTTTTGCAACATTTAATGCTTTTTCTCTAGAAATTCGATGTTCCTCATCAAGGTAAATATCCATTGTAGGAGTTATAGGTTTTTTTCTTGCATCTACTAATTCTATTAAACGAGGGAGCCCAAGCGTTACATTTCGTTCTTTAACTCCAGCATAATGAAAAGTTCTCAAGGTCATTTGTGTTCCAGGCTCACCGATAGATTGAGCAGTAACCACTCCTACTGCTTCTCCTGGTTCAACCATAGCTCTTTCTATCAAATCTATAATTTTTTTAATAACTTTTTCTATTCCTTGTTTACTGAGTCTGTTTTCTAGTAATACATTTTCAATATTACTTTTTAATTTAAGATTAAAGTCAGAGACATATTGATTTAATATACGTTTAATTTCTTCTTCATCTGCTTTTGCTCCTTCATCAATGACTGATTCACTCTCAATTATTCTGGAAATATTAACCGCTTCACCATGGTCACTTTTTGCAGGATCAATACCATCCTCTCCATAGAGATATTGAATTATATTACCATGAGGATCTCTGACCGTACCATCATATTCCATTTTCAGATGTTCAAGGGCATTGATTAATCTTCTTTGCATATATCCAGATTGTTGAGTTCTTACAGCAGTATCAACTAAACCTTCTCTACCTCCCATAGCATGGAAAAAGAATTCAAGTGGTGTAAGCCCGTCTCGATAATTTGATTTAACAAAACCTTTTGCATCGGGATTTGTATCATTTATCTTGAAATGAGGTAAAGATCTATTATGATACCCTTTATGGATCCTTTTTCCTCTTATGGATTGTTGACCTAAAACAGCAGTCATTTGGCCTATATTTAGTGTAGAACCTCGAGCGCCTGTTGATGCCATTATAACTCCTGCATTATCATTTGGAAATGATCTATCAGCTAGTCTGCCCGCCCGATCTCTAGCTCTGGAAAGTTCATTTACAAGGTATAATTCTAACGCTTCTTCTGGTGATAATCCTCTAGTTAAGGGTAAACTTCTCTCCTTATACTGTTGAATTAGTTCATCTATCTTATCATATGCTTTCTTGATTACTCCTGTAATTTCTTTATGTGTCTCCTCTGATAACCATAAATCTGAATAGCCATATGTGAAACCCCTATGAGTAATGAAAGTTTTCAACATCACCAAAGTAGAATTAAGGAATTTTTGTGCTACATCGTTTCCATAATCCTTTGCTATTCTATGTAGAACGCTATCTGGCTCCTCTGCACCAATTGAGGCTTTATCTATGACACCACTAATCAATTCTCCATTTTTAATTACAACATCTTTTCCTTCTCCCTTAACAGCTTTATTCCATTTTGACGTGATAATGAAATTGAAATCCTTTGGAAGAAATAGTGAAAATAATTGCTTTCCTGTATATACTTTATTACCATCTTTTTCAGCTTTTGCCTCTATCATTGGCCCAGTATAACCTCCCAATAGTGCCAAATTGAAAAATTCTTCTTTAGATAGAAGAGTTTCATCTCTTGTTAAAATATAAGCCCCTGTAATAAAGTCTCGAATGCCACCAATTATAGGTCCCCCATATCTTGGAGAAATTAGCTGATCTTTGACACTCATCAATAAAGATGCTTCAGACCTTGCTTCTTCGCTTTGGGGAACATGAAGATTCATCTCATCGCCATCAAAATCAGCATTATAAGGAGGACAAACTGCTGGATGTAATCTAAAGGTTCTATACGGAAGAACCCTTACATAATGTGCCATTATAGACATTCTGTGTAATGAAGGTTGCCTATTAAAAATAACTACATCACCATCTGATAAATGTCGTTCAATAATGTAACCAGGTACAATAGAATCTGCTACCATTTGTCTGTCATTTACATAATCAAGTCTTATTTTTACTCCATCTGGTCTTATAATATAATTTGCTCCCGGATAGTTATTGGGTCCGTTAAAAACTAATTTTTTTAATTTATCTATGTTCCAATTTGATACAGTTTCAGGGATGGTTAGTTTTTTTGCAACTTCGTATGGAATACCTACTTCAGAAATAGCAATATTTGGATCAGGTGAAATAACAGTTCTACTTGAAAAATCTACTCTTTTTCCAGACAAGGAACCCCTAAATCTACCTTCTTTACCTTTTAACCTTTGTGTCAATGTTTTTAATGGTCTTCCTGATCTATGATGAGCCTGTGGAATTCCTGAAACTTCATTATCAAAATATGTTGTGACGTGATATTGGAGTAAATCTACTAAATCTTGGACAATCAATGGAGGAGTACCTGCTTCTTTGCTTTCCTTTAATCTTTGATTTACACGGATTATATCGACAAGTTTATGAGTCAAATCATCTTCAGATCTAATTCCTGTTTCAAGTATAATAGATGGTCTAACAGTTACTGGCGGGACAGGAAGAACTTGTAAGATAAACCACTCAGGGCGAGCAGTAGTAGGATCATAACCTAATAGTTTTAGATCGTCATCAGTTATGTTGACCATTCTTTCTCTAATAGTTATTGGTAATAGTCGATTTTCTCCCACATCAGTCTTTTCAACAAAGATAGTAGGTTTAGTAAAAATTAGGTCATATTGTTCCTTTTGACAATGAGGACAAATTTTTATTTTTTTGGATTTTTCTATTATTTCATCTTTAATATTTTCTAGAGTAATAACAGCATAAGATGCCTTGGCATTTCTAATTTCTCTATAATATTCTAATTCTTCATTTTCTAATTTTATTCGATTACAGGATCTACAAGTTGTAAGTAATAATTTATGAATATCATCCACAAATGCTATATGTAAAACGGGCTCTGCTAATTCGATGTGACCAAAATGACCTGGGCATTTTGCAGAGGTATTTCCACATGAGATACATTTTTGTCCTGGTTCAAGTGTTCCTAAACGGTTATCCATCAAGCCACCCTGAACTGGCATTCCGTCTTCGTCATAGGTTTCAGGTGCTGTTATTTCAGAAACACTAAATTTTCTAACTTCTATAGGAGACCATATGCTAAATTTTATTGCACCTAAATTTTTAATTGATTCTTCCATGTATTTTCACCTCTACCTATAATTTCTCTTTTGGAATGAGCCTAGGAGCTATGTTAAGACTCATCATCTCTTGAAGTAATAACTTAAAGGCATATGCTATGACCACAGTTGAAATTTTTGCTTTATCCCCACAAACTCTGCATATATGTCTTCGTTGTTTAATGTCATAATATGACAATAATCCACAACGTTCACATACATTTACTTCAGCTTTATCCGACTCTTCTAGTAATCGGTCTTTTAACATCATAGATGCACCATATGCAATAAGACAATCTCTTTCCATTTCTCCAAATCTTAGACCACCTCCTCTTGCTCTACCTTCAGTCGGCTGTTTGGTTAACATCTGAACTTGTCCGCGAGCTCTACTATGAATTTTGTCAGCTACCATGTGATGGAGTTTCTGATAATATACCACACCAATATAAACTTCAACTGGAAATTTTAACCCAGTTCTTCCATCATACATTTCCTCTTTACCACTATATTTGAATCCATATTGTTCCATGACATCTTTTATATCATTTAATTTCTCACCTAAAAAGGCAGAACCATCAACCACTTTTCCTCTTAATGAGGCGGCCTTTCCTCCTAAAGATTCCATGAACTGACCTACTGTCATTCTGGATGGAAATGCATGGGGATTTATCATTATATCCGGAACTATACCCTCTTCAGTATATGGTAAATCTTCTTGATTTACAAGCATTCCAAGAACTCCTTTTTGTCCATGTCTTGAAGCAAATTTATCACCTATTTCTGGAATTCTCATATCTCTTACACGGATTTTATACATCTTACCCCCTTCTACAGATTGAGTCATTATTACGGTATCTACAACTCCATTCTCAGATGGTCTTACACCTACAGAAGTATCACGCCTATAAGGGCCTTTTACTTCAAATTCTTTATATTCTTCAATGAATCGTGGAGGAGATGTTCTACCAATAAGAATATCACCTCCAGAAACTATTGCTTCATGCATCACTGCACCATCTTGTTCCAACAATCGATAAGCTTTTTCTCCTCTAAATCCACGAATATTTTCATCTGCTGAAGGTAATTCAAAAGTATCTTTCATTCCACCTGGATATTGTTTTGCCTCTGCTTCATATACTCTGTAAAAAAATGTTCTTGCTAAACCTCGTTCTACTGAAGACTTATTGAAGACAACTGCATCTTCAATGTTATATCCCTCAAAAGGAAGTACTGCTACAATACAATTCTGGCCTGTAGGCCGTTCATCAAGTCCAAGAAGGCTTATTGCTTTAGTACTAACTACTGGGATTTGAGGATATAACATAAAGTGTTGTCTAACATATGTACTTGCATTCATTAGAGGTGTAGAGAATCCAAGGCTTTGTTTAGCCATTGCACTTTCATATGTATTTCTTGGAGATTGATTATGTTCTGGATATGGTATAATAGAAGCACCAATTCCAAGTATTGATGGTGGATATATTTCAACATGAGTTGTATTAGAGTCTATTGAATTGAGATCAATAGAGATAAAACAATTTTCTTCTTCATTAGCGTCAACCAGTTCTATTATTCCCATGTAAATCAAGTCTATCCATGAGAGGAATTTTTTATTGATCTTCTCAATCACTTCAGATGTCATTAAGGATTTTCCTTCTTTAACAATTGCAAGAGGTCTTAATACACGTCCAGAATTACAGGATATGTATAACCTTTTTGTAGCATTTGCATTTAAAGAAGAATAAAAATAAATCCCAATATGAGGATGGATTTTCCCATTTCGTCTGAGGATTCTTAATGTATTTGCTAATTGAGATCCGTCTTCAATATAGCCTATTGCTTTTCCATCTACAAATATTCTACAACCATTTTGTCTTAAGCTTTCATCTGCATCATCAATATGTTGGACTCTCAATTCATAGAGCTTTTCTATAATTTCTGAAGACGAAACACTTACAGAGATTATTGCAGATAGAGCAAGATTTTTTACTAATCCACAATTTGAGCCTTCCGGTGTTTCTGAAGGGCAAATTCTACCAAAATGAGTAGTATGAAGATCTCTTGCTTCAAAATTGGGTTGACTTCTACTAAGTGGAGATTGTATTCTACGCAAATGACTAATTGTAGACATGTAATTAGTTCTGTCTAATAATTGTGTAACTCCTACTCTTCCTCTTCCCCAATTACCTGTAGCTATTGCATTATTCAATTTATCTGATATGATACCAGGTCTGACTGCAGCTGCCACTGCATTGATTCCTCTTTTTTGTCCTGATCGTTCCAGTTGGTACTTCATATCCCTTATTAAATTTCTAAACGCAGTCCTAAAAAGATCAGCAAGCATTTGACCTGCAAATTTTATAACTTTATTCCCATAATGGTCTTTATCATCATTATCTACCCATCCTAGTTTAAGTTCTACTAACTTGTTTGCAGCTTCTCCAAGAAATAAAGCTTTTTCACCACGATTTTCAGGATTTTTTCCTAAATGAGGTAACAATCCCCAATCTAACAGTGTTTCAGCACGCTTTATTTGAAATTCTTCGAGCATACCTGGAGCAATTCTTTTACTGATATAGACAATAGCATCTCTACTCGAAATAATTTCTCCTACTTTTTCAAATGAAGGTTCTAATTCGTCTTGTACATTTTCATTAAAAGAAATAGCATTGGCGATATCTTTATCAGATTCGAGTCCCAAAGCACGAATCAATGTTATTAGAGGGATATCAACAGGAGAACCAGGTATCTTTGCTACTATGGAACCATCAGGTTTCATAATAAGTTCTAATTTTGCTCGATAACCTACTATAGAAGAATAAACTTTTGCTTTATAATTAAGTGTTCCAGCAGTTTCTTCTGCATCAACAATAATTTTATTATAAGACAAGTCTTCTAATCCTACTATTACTCTTTCTGATCCGTTTATAACAAAATAGCCACCAGGATCTCTGGGGTCTTCACCTAGTTCGATTAACTTAGATTCCGGAAGGTTATGAAGTATACAAACATTAGATTTTACCATTACAGGCATATCACCAATATGAATGAATCTTGATTCAATTATTCTTCCATCTTCAACAATGCTGCATTCAAGCATAATAGGAGAGGCATAAGTAAGATTTCTTAGTCTAGCCTCAACAGGGGCAACATGTGTAATAGATCCATCCAACTCCATAATTCTTGGACGTTGAAGTTTTATTTTTCCTAATTTCAACTTGTACGGAAATTCAGCTGTTTCTATTTCTACTTCGTTTACTTCATCTATTATACTTTGTAATCCAGATTCCATAAACTCATTGTAAGAATTTAAATGCTGTCGTGCAATACCTTCTCTTCTTAAAATATCATTAATAATTGGCCATATATCAACAAAATTATTTACCAAATAATGTATATCTCCTCATCCTTGTACAACATATCTGTAATATACACTTTCACCTGCAGTTGGACTTTTTCTAGTAATTTTAATAATATCTCCTGGTCTAATATCCAGATCTTCTAATCCTTTATCACTTGACATAATATATGGAAGTTGATTAGTTCTTACGTTGAACTTTTTAAGAATATTTTCAGCTTCATCTTTAGCAAGAATTTCATGTTTAGGTTGATAGATATGATTTTTTACTTTGACAATTTTTTTATCTACTGACAAATTAATAATCCTCCTTTCTCATATTTACCATCGGATAAATAAATTTTGATAAAATAGCTTTTCGCAATACTAAATCAGCAACCTTCTTAGAATGGGAGATATATGTAGTTTCTTACAAAATTATAATTTTAGACAGCTATTAAAATATAACAATTATGTATATTTAATAATTTTTTGTAAAGGTTATTTTTGTATTATTAAGGCCTTCGGAGGGATTTGAACCCTCCTCAAGCGGTTTCTACCATTTTACAAAATAAAAGACCACAGCCGCCTATACTAACCAGGCTATACTACGAAGGCCACTAATGTTTTTATGAAAATGTGCATTATTTATTCTTTAGAGAATTGAAAAACGAAAATTAACAATTACTATCATCAATTATACCTCTTTTAACCACTACTATTTCTCTTTTTTTTAGTTCTTTACAAATTCCATTCATTCCTATTGAATCTCCAGCAAGATGTCCAAGAATAACAAGATTTTTACATCTTTTATCTTTTTTTAATTTTAAAAGTTCGTTATAATCAATATGAAGATAGATCACTGTAGAAATATTATTTTCGTAATAAGTGCGTGCAATATCATATCCTCCATTAGATCCAGCTGCTAGGATAAGAACCCACTTTCCTATTTTGTTAGTTAATTTCCCATTGCAAACTAGAACTTTTGTTAAAGCTTTTTTAAATTCTGGTATTTCTTCTATTGCTTCTGTTAAATCAGAGATAAATTCCAATTCTGAATTATGAAGTTTACTTAAAATAATCTTTCTCATATATTCATCGAGTGGCTGATGGATATTCAATAATGGCATATTGAGGAGTTGTGAGGTGCTAACTACATCATTATAAATTAAAGAATGAGATTTTAAAGAAACTTTATGTTTTAAATCTTTAACCAATGAAATTGCTAGATTTTTTTTGATACCATTCTCTACCATATAATCTATGTGTCTATCAAAAACTTTATGAAATGATAACAATGACTTTCCTAGTGGATGATGAGTTAAAACACAATCACAACCGAGGTTTTTGGCAAGATAAATATCTGCTGGAGTTACATCAATCGAAACAAAAACCTTTTTAATATTATTCCCTTTTACATGAATAGCACTATCAAATGGTATTTTTTTCCATCCCACTAAATCTAAACCAATTTTCATTATTTTACTTGTATCTAATACTTTCAAAATAGTCTAAAATAATATTGATAATGTAAAATATTTACTTTTAACATATTAAACTTCTTTACCAATTACTATAATCTTCAAAATTAATGAGACGGTAACAAAAATCTCTGATTGATTAATGGTAAAAAAATAATAATAATAAAAACTCAATAAAAAATTGAACTATCTTGTTTAAAAAATTTATCAATTTTTATTTGCGGTATCAAAATCTTAACCTAAAGATCTCATTCTTATTAATCTCATTACAATTATTACATCTTTATTGGCTTACAACAGACGTTGTACTGTATCGTATTACTGGAACAGATTATTTTGTAGAAGCATCTGGATTTGTTTTATTGTTTATAATAATTGACTATATTGAAATTCCTGCTTTAGTTTCTGGAATAATATATTATTTCTTTAATTTAATTCATAATAAAAAAGAAAAAGAAAATAGAATTAAAAATACAATTTTCTTAATTCTATTGGCAATACAATCAATTCATATCTTTTGGATTACAGATGATATAGTTTATTCAACTTTTGTAGGTTCTGATTTAATTGAAATTCCCGAATATATTGTATGGATTGCAATTCTAATAGATTATCTAGAACTACCTGTAATTTATGATCTTTTAAAAAGAATCATTAAAAAAGAATAATCAAAATTAAAAATACTATAAAAAGTGAATTCAATGCATCTGTTCTTTTAAAAAGAAAATAAATTTAATAATAATTGTTAATTCAGTATGAATATTGAATATAGCCTTTTACCAATTAAAAATGATAAATTATACCTAGTCTATATAAAAATGCCTATAAAAGAATATATAATATTGAGTATTAGAAAATTAAAAAGTAACAAATCAATTAAGTCTGCTCATGGACTATATTTTCTTCAAAATATTCCTTTATCCATCTGTCAGCATACCTATTACGATTTTGTAATACTACTATTCGAGAAATTTCACTTTCATCCATTATACTATAACCTTGTAGAGCTTTTTGAAGAGTATTAGTAAATTCTTTCACTTCTCTAACTTCAAGCATGTTATTTTGCTTTAGTCTATTAGTAGACATTCCTATATGCATATACGATTTAATTTCAATAAAATTCGGATTTCCTTGGTTAATTACATCAACAAATTCAGTAATATTGTTTAAATCATTATTGTAGTTACGAATTAGAGTAATTCTTAATACTGTTCGTGTATTAATTTCTGATAGAATTTTTAATGTAGTGAGCCATCGATTCCAAGCGTCTTTATATTTTGGTCTATTTATTTGATAAAACATCTTTTTATTTGAGGCATTAGTAGATAAATATAATTGAGTTGGTAAAGCATCTTCTTTTATTAAACGTTTAATCATCTCTGGTTCTTGACCATTTGTTACCAAAAAAATAGATTTGGTGTTCTTTAATGATTTAAGATATTTAATTAAGTTAGGTAATTTTGGATACATGGTTGGTTCACCTGATAAAGAAATAGCATAATGAGAAGGAAATAAGGATTCATCTAGTTTTTTTTTATTAGATTTAGAATTTCCATAAAATCCTATAATTAATCTTTCTCTTTCTTTTAAGAGTTGATGTATAATTGCGTCTGGTTCATCAACTAAATCCTCAGGCATGTGTAATGTATCATAGAATTCTGTTGGACGCCAACAATACACACATCTATTTTCACAGTTCATTGCAGTTGGAGTCATTTCCATACATCTGTGTGTAGAAATCCCATAGAACTTATGCTTATAACAATTTCCCTCGTCATAAAATGACTTTTTAGTCCAATGGCACAATTCTACGGCTGAATGGTTAAATACACCATATTTTGCCTTACGAAGTTTTGCTTGTAAACTTGGAGTAATATTAATCAAATTATTCTCTTTATCATGATAAACATATTCATCTGAACAACTCATATATTTGAATAAATAACAAACTAATTTATATTTTAACTATGTATCCAAAATGATAATTATTTAAATATAAAAAATATATTAATTTTACATATAAGTATTATCTTTAATATCATTGGATTGGATAAGACAGTAGCCATCGATTTAGACTCAGTTTTAGCAGATGTTTTGGTAACTTGGGTTAATGAATATAATAGATTAAAAGATGCGAATATATCAAAAGAAGATATAGTTGTGTGGGATATTCATACTATTTTACCAATAACTGAAACTGAAAGTGAATCTTTATTTTCTGACATATGGAGATATAGATGGAAAGATATTCCTCCTACTCAAAAAAATATTGGAAAAATTATAGAAAGACTAAAATCAGAAAATTATAGAATATCAATTATAACAAAAAGAGAAAGGAAAACAATTCCTTATGTGTATAACTGGTTAGAGACTAATGATATCCATTGTGATGAACTAATATGTGTTTTCGACTCTACTCCAAAAAGTATTTATCCATTCGATATTTTAATCGATGATGCACCTCAAAATATAATTGATATAAAACTTCCAAAAAAAGGTATATTATTTAATCAACCATGGAATAAAAATTTTGATTGGCCTCTTAGAATAAATTTATTATCAGATATATTTCATATTACTTCTGAAATCTCTAAATAAATATAATAAAATTAAATTTGATCTAATTCAATTAAAGCTCTATTTATTAATGATGATAATCCGCTATAATTAGTTAATATTTCTACTGCATTATCAAAAGCATTATCTCCATGATATCCTTCATCGTATTTCATTATAATAGTTCCTTTATTTGTCTCAAGACTAATAATTAAAATAGAATAATTACCAAGAGTTAGATGTTTATTTGTAATATAGAATAATAATTCTAGTTTTTTTATAAAATGTATAGCATCATACATAACATTGGATAAAATTATAATCGATTTATTGGGAGCTTCTTGCAATAAATTATAGATTTCGGAGTCTACTTTGATTATTTTATTATTCATAGTCTAAAAACCTTATCCATTCTGGAAACCATAAATTACTCTCTGAAATACCTATTCCTTTAGCCAGTAAAAATGGAGAATTATAAAATATTTTTTCACAACCAAGATCATAAGCAATATGATCATTAAGTTGATTTATTGAGGTAACTTTACCTATGTATTTATTAGCAATAAAATCTCTATTAGAAGTATATAATCCTACTTGTCTTCCATCTATTGTCGGAACATAACAAACTATTACATCTATTTTTTTTACTCCATTTTTATTCAAATAATGAATTGTTTCTTTTGCTGTACTTCCTGTTTGAATGGTTCCTTGAATGGAAGCTACTTTTTTATTTTTGGTTATATCTTCCACTATAAATTTAAGTGACTTTCCAGTACTAAGTAACTTATTTTTGCTTTCTTCCTCTGAAAAATCTATCATATGATCTGAATCATCATACCTATCTTTGATTATCCCTTCTGAAATTTCAAATTTGGAAAATGATTTTTGCAATTCTATTCCCATTCCAAGAGCCATGGGACGAGTATAATCAGGTTCTGCATAAACTGTATCAAGATCAATGTATTTTGATAGATAATTGGCTTGAACTTTTCCGATGTTCCTTCTGATTGTATATATACTTTTGTCGTGAAAAGTTGTAGTCACATGGGATTCTCTAATAAACTCAAATGGATCCATTAACATTTTATGATTGTTCAGAATTGTTAATTCTTGTATATGATTTTTGTTTGATATTTTAAGCAATTGTCCCATTTTAACATCTGAATATTTGAGATCAGAAAATGAAACTTGTAAAGAATTCTCTGATGAAAAAATTACTAAGTTTTTATGTAATGCCATTATCAATGGTTTAAATCCAGTACTATTTCGGTATAGAAAAATTGAATCATTTACTCTGAGAATAAGATTTCCAAGCAGATGTCTATCTAAAAATTCTGCCGCTCGGCTATGATCTTTTCTCTCATTCAATAACTTGAAAAATATTGTATAAATTTGAGACAACGGATCTGCATCTTTTGCCGATCCTATGTAAGGATGAAGATATAGCTTTTCAGTATCAACAAGAAAACCATCTAATGCAATTTGGAGATAATTCATGCTGGGATATATCGGAGCTCGTTTAGAAAGATAACCAATAGCATTTAAACCAACTAAATTCTTTTTCTTTATCAATTTTGATAAAATATGATTTGATGGAAGAGATCCTTTACTTTCTAAAACTTTTTCCCCAACAATCATCTTCCAGTATGCCTTTCCTCTGTGTTGAAGCATCCGCATTGCGCTTACAAGGTAAAATAGGATCTCGTCAGAAGATTCTCTCTTAACATCAAAATTATAAATTGCTACTATTCCTGCCAAGATCCTTTGACTTGATTTAGGGTATCATTTTGAATATATAAAAATTATAGAATAAAAGAAAAGATGGCATTTGTACGAATTTCTTAAATTGAAGCAAATTTATAACTAAATTGTAACCCATTATATATTCATCAAGTTAATATGATATAAATAACATCTTTTACAATTGCTAACGAATTGTTAAGGAAATAGAAAAATAAAAAATACTGTTGATATTAATAGAAATAATTCAATCATGATAATAGGAATTATTGGTAAAGCTAATGTTGGTAAATCTACTTTTTTTAATGCTGCGACTGATCAATCGGTCCCCTCAGCTAATTATCCTTTTACTACTATTCAACCAAATATCGGAATAAGCTTTGTGAGAGAGAAATGCGTATGTAGAGAATTTGGAATACAAGATAATCCAATTCATTCAATATGCATAGATGGAAACAGATTTGTACCGATAAAATTAATAGATATTGCAGGACTTGTGCCAGGGGCTCATTTAGGAAAGGGGTTAGGAAATAAATTTCTGGATGAGGCACGACAAGCAGATGCATTAATTCATGTTGTTGATGCCTCCGGTTCAACTGACCCAGAGGGTAAAGTTGTAGAAAAAGCACATGGCGATCCCCTTTTTGATATTAAATTTGTAGAGGAAGAATTCGATCAATGGGTTCTTTCAATTATCAATAGAGATTGGAATAAAATTACAAGAGACATGGCAAATCAAAAATTAAAAATTGAGCAAATATTAACAAAGAGGCTTTCAGGATTATCTGTAACAATTGATACTATTTCAAATTCATTATCAAAAGTCGGACTAACCAATAAAAATCCTGAAATTTGGACACAAGAAGAATTATTAGAGTTGGTAAAATTAATACGAAGAAATTCAAAACCTTTACTAACACTGGCTAACAAAGCAGATATTTCTTCTTCCAAAGACAATATAAAAAAAATAAAACAGATGAATACAATAGTAATTCCTTGCGCATCCGAAGCAGAATTAGTTCTTAGAAAAGGTGCAAAAAAGGGTTTATGGTATTATCTTCCAGGAGACAATAATTTTCAAATAAAGGATAAAGATACATTAAATGAGCAACAAAAAAAAGCATTATTGATAATACAATCTATACTTGATGAATATGGATCTACAGGAGTTCAGGAAGCAATAAATACGGTATGTTTCAAATTACTGAACTTAATAATAGTTTTTCCTGTAGAAGATGAAATAAAATTGTCTGATAAAAAGGGAAATATTTTACCTAATGCAATTTTATTACGAAAAGGATCTACAGCAAAAGATTTAGCTGCAAATATTCATCAAGATTTAGCTAAAGGATTTATGTTTGGTATAGATGTAAGAAATAAACAAAGAATTGGAGCTGATTATGAATTGAAACATAATGATATAATAAAAATAGTTTCTGCTACTAGTAGAGGATAATTATGAAAGAGTCCAAAGAAAAGGATAATAATATCTGTTGTCTTGGAATTGAAAGTACTGCTCATACTTTTGGATGTTCTATAATTCAATTTGATTCTATTAAAAAAAAAGGAGAAATATTGTCCGAAATTAGAAGTATATATAAAGCTCCAAATGGAGCTGGCATACATCCCAGAGAAGCATCTAGGCATCATTTAGATAAAGCTCCAGACCTTCTCAAAGACGTATTAAAAAAAGCTGATATAAAACCTAAAGAGATAGATTTAATCTCATATTCTGCTGGCCCTGGTTTAGGCCCATGTCTTAGAGTTGGTGCGGTAATTGCAAGGGCTCTTTCATCATTTTACAATATACCGCTAATACCAGTTAATCATGCATTAGCCCATATCGAATTAGGCATGATGCTTACGAAATGTAAAGATCCTCTAGTTTTATTAGTATCTGGAGGTCACACCATGATATTAGCATTTTCAAATAAAAGATGGAGAGTATTTGGAGAAACGTTAGATATTACTATTGGACAATTATTAGATCAATTTGGAAGATACATTGGACTTGCATCTCCTTGTGGAAATAGAATTGAAGAATATGCTAATCAATCTTCAAAACAATACTTTCAGTTACCATATATTGTGAAAGGTAATGATGTTTCATTTTCTGGTATATTAACCGCTATAAAAAAGTTGATAGATAATGGATACAATAAATTTGATACCTGCTTTTCCCTTCAAGAAACGGCATTTGCAATGCTAACTGAAGTTATTGAAAGAGCATTATCATTTACAGAGAAAAAAGAAGTTTTAATAGTAGGAGGAGTTTCTGCAAATAATCGTCTTTCTAGTATGTTAAAAATAGCTTCAAAAAGACAAAATGCAAAATTGTATACTTGTCCATTTCATTATTCGGGTGATAATGGTGCTCAAATAGCATGGACGGGAATTTGTGATAATGTTTATTCAGGTAAAACAATCAAAGTTCAAGATTCATTTGTAAAGCAATCATGGAGAATAGACAAAGTAGAAGTACACTGGCGATAAAATAATTGTTATCATAACTATAGCTTAAAAATTATTTAATATTGGATTTTGATTTTTCTATCTCTTTCGCCCATTTAGAATTATTGAAGACACCAAATTTGTAAGTATCGCCATGTATTGTTATGATTACTACCTTTTTTAATAGAAATCCTTCTGTTTTGGATTCTTTAATTTCATTTAAAGGAATATCTAATAGTAATTCTCCTGGTCGTTTAGAAAGAGTTGCTAACGTTCCTTCCGTCTTTTCAAAAAAAATTCTTTGGTTTGTCAGTGTTAATAATCCATTCTTTAAGTGGTCTTCAGAACAATCTTCTTGAAGAATTAGTTTTTCACCTTTTCTTGGTTGTACAGAGCTCACATTTTTATTCTTTTTAGTTGCATATATTATTATTGCATTATCAAATTATTAAAAAAGGAGCAGAAGCAGATATTTTTTTAGTAGATTGGTATAAAGACAAAGCAATTTCAAAATTAAGAACCTCAAAAAAATATAGACATGAAGTGCTAGACAATATAATTAGAGGACGAAGAACAATACATGAAGCAAATATGCTACATGCTGCCAAGAAAACAGGAATAAAAACTCCTTTTATATATTTTCTTGATCCAAAACGAGCTGAAATTATAATGGAGTATATTAATGGAAAAAATGTGAAAGATATTATTTCCAAGGAAATAGGAAAGGAAATTGGAAAATATGTTTCTATTCTACATAACAATAATATGATACATGGTGATTTAACTACATCTAATTTTATAGTAGATGGAAATAATTTGTATTTAATTGATTTTGGTCTCTCATTTTACTCTGAGCGGATGGAAGACATGGCAACTGATATTAGAGTAATAAAGGAAATTTTAAGTAGTGCACATATACATATTTTTGAAGAGACATATCAAAATTTTTTAGATGGATATTCAGACTCTACTAGTCATAATTTTAGCCGAATATTAAATATAGTCAAAGAAATTGAAAGAAGAGGAAGATATTCAAGAATTTTATAAGTTCAACTGGAATAAATAGAAATGGATTGATGATCTTTTTTAGTATAATTGAATAAATATGCTTTATTTTAAATATTTAATATATGCATGAATTATTTTTTGTTAGTAATAATATTCATAAATATTATGAAATAAAATCTATTTTGAAGGATAGAATAATAGATATAGATTTAAAGTTTTATAAACAAAATATCATTGAAATACAAGACGAAAAAATAGAAAAAATCGCCATAGAGAAATCAATATTCGCATATAATTTAGTAAAAAAACCTATAATAATAGAAGATGACGGATTATTCATCAAATCATTAAATGGATTTCCAGGACAATATTCTTCATACGTGTTTAAATCCATAGGTAATACAGGTATTATAAAGCTTTTAAAAGGAGGTAGAAATAGATCTGCATTTTTTAAATCTGTTTTTGTTTATAACAACGGAATTATTACAAAAATCTTTACTGGTCAAATTGATGGGACAATCTCAAAAACAATAACGACAGGAGGATGGGGATATGATCCAATTTTCATACCACATAAAAAGAATATAACATTTGGTAAATTAAATGAGAAGAACCAAAAGAATGAAGTATCACATCGAAGAATTGCTTTAGATAAATTGGTAAAAGGGTTCAACCAAAACAAAAAAACTAAAGAATCATTACGATAAAGAATATCAATATACATATAAAAAAACAAAGATATTAAAATACAAAAGTTTTATTTATAATTAAAAAAATTACAGGTTTAATATTTAGTATTTTTTTTAATATAAATTAATTTAAAGTAGAAAAGGAAATATATATTGAATATTTAGTGAAAGATAATCTTCTATTTAATAGTATCGTACTCATTATATTAAATAACAACTTTATAATATAAAGATGAAAAATCGCAGTAGATATGAGGTAATTGCAGCTATATTATCTTCTTGCATGAGAATGGAAACCCGGACAAAAATTATGTATAAAGCTATGCTTAGTAATGATCAATGTAAACTTTACATACAATTTCTCTTAAAATGTGGATTGATTAAGGAAATGACAAATGGTGAAAAGAGATATTATTCCATTACTGAAAGTGGTAATAAATTTTTATTTAATTTTGAGAAATTAAAACAAATGCTTCCGACCATTATGGAGGAAGATGTTCAAGATAATTATAATTTAACTGTTTAAAATATTAGTTTTGTCATTTTAATTATTATCTTTATCTAAAGACCTTTTAATTCGAAGTAACTCAATAATATTATAAAAAGTATTCTCTCATTTTCCCCATCTCCTTGCATCTTTTCTAACTAGTTAAATAGTCTAAAATAATTATCATTTATTTTAAGTTTTTCTAAAAGGATTATCTTCTAAATATATCAATTCTAGTTGTATCACTGTCCATGTTCCAACATCCCTCATCATTTTTATGGTAAAATATTGTGTTATTTTTTCTTTCATCACCTTTTTTCAATCATTTGGATTTTAGCCATTATATATAAAATTTAAATCCAAGACTGCTTTGATAATTGGATAAATCTCTTCTGTTTCCCTGTTTTTTTGATAACATTTTTTCTCGTTCCCCATAATATTTCCATTCTTTCCAGATTTAAAATTGATTATTTTTTAAATGTTATTAATATTATTCTATAATGATTATAATAATAGACTGTTAATTAGACACTTCTTACATTATCTTTACAATTTAATTTCATTTGGTTTAGTATCAAATTACAATTATTCATTTTCAGATAGTTCTATAGCTCATGTTGTTCTTATTCTTTTCAATGAGGATTGAAGACTTGGAGTATCTCATTATAAATTAGGTTTTATCTGGATATTGTTACTTTCTTCTTCTATAATTTTTCATATCCCATTTTATTAATTATTTTATATTTTTCTGTCCTTACTGCAAGTATGTGATATTTCATTATATATGATTTTTTGTATTTCTTCTTGTTTTAAATCGACGACATTGTATATATTATTTGTCAGATTGGTTCTTTTAGCAATGGATTTGTATCTCTTTAAAAGTTCATTTTCCATCTGTGCCATTCCAATATCTTTTAAGAGATCAAGGTGCCTGTTTGTATTTTTATATAAATCCTTCTTCATCCTGAGATTTTTGAGATACGAATTGGACTGAAGACAAAATTCCGTACCTGGAACATTTCGTACCGGAGCTCATGGATCGTTTGTTTTTCTGAATCCACTTCCTTCAAGAGATCATATTGTCTTTTACAATGTAAGAGTAACTCCTACTGGCGCACTTACCTCACCCGGTACAACTGTAAATTTTGCTGATATTACATATCTACTTCGTGTGAATTGAATGAATACACTCAGCTGAATGCTAATACTCAGCTTTTAACAACAACTGTTCAAACTAAATCTAGGAAATTAAAATTTTCTTTAAAAGATATCACCAGCGATTCTTCTCTAATGAGCTCAGTTATTGAAAATAACACTTATAAAAATAACAATATAGATAACGTTCTAGGGGCCGGTGGTCTAGCCTGGTTAGGATACCGCCTTGACATGGCGGGGCTCACGTGTTCAAATCACGTCCGGCCCATATTTTACAATTTTTTAATGATTTGTAATTTTTACTTTGAATTTAAGTTTTTTTATATAGTCAGAGTTCCTAAATATCAAATTTCTGTAACAATTAAATGATTTAGCAACCCCCCACTAATTCAAATGAATTTGTGGTAATCAAAAGAATAATTGCAAGTAGTATACTGTTAAAGATGACAGAATTAGAATTAAATATAAAGAATATTTATATTGATTATCTTTACAATTTTAATATATAATATAATAGTTAGTTCATTAAGACATATAATTTTTTATAAATGATATATAAGATATCAGAATATCCATTGCAATGGAAAACGATAAAGACATAAAAATTGAAACAGAGAAGATGTAGGATTAGATGATAAAATAAAAGCAGGAGCAAAAGCATTAGGTAAAAAAAATGAAAGACACTGATAGATACTGGCGCAGAAGATGAAGCAGAAAAAAGAAGAGTTGCTAATTGAGTATCATAATAATATAATAATTTGTCCTAATCTATAACATAAATTAATAATTTTTTTTATGATTATTAGTAAAAATTACTAATAAATAATATTATTTATTATAAAGTACATTCTCTTAATTTTTAACAACAGAATAATACTCTGCTATTTTCTACAATTAATTTCAATATATTTGATATTTAATATCAAAAACATTTCTATTAAGCTGTTAAAAAGGATATAGATCATATTTCTATTAGTGTTTCACCATTATAATGACAATAAATTTAAAAAAATTATAGACGAATATATTTTATCATCAGCAGATGATCAGTCATTATTATCTGCTATAAGGAATATTGACTTTCAATCAAGAAAATTTGGGATCTCATTCTATCAGATGATATTTATACTAATACAAAAAGATTTAATTGATAATAGAAAAAAAAGAATGACTAAAAAGGATTCATAATAAATTAAATTTAAAGAACCATTAGTTGTTCTATTAAGATAAACATAGAATTATAATATTATTTGAATTATACAAAAATGGATTTATACTTTTTGATAATTTAGAGACGGAGAAATATAGAATTAAAATGAATAACAAAGAGGATCTGTTATTGCTGTATGTATTTTTATTATATCGCTATCTATAATCCCTCATACTTTACAACCATTAACTCATGTTGTTAGGTTATTTTCATGGTTTAAGAACAATTTTCATTATATCTTCTTTCTTATCAAAACTTTCATATCCTTTAGTTGCATCATCAAGCTTCATAGTATGACTTATAACCTTCGTCGGATCTATTCGTCCTGTTTCAACAAGATGGAGCAATTGTTCATTATATTTTTTGACCGGGCACTGTCCCATTCGAATCTGAATATTACGGTTAAACAATAGTCCTAGCGGAAATTGGTCATAGCCAGAACTATATACTCCTGGTATTGATATAGTTGAATATTTTTTTGCAACCTGCGCCATCCAAGTAATTACTTGCAATGGATTAACTGGATTATAAGTAGGATTAGATACTGTAGAATGATTATGATGTAGATTATTATTACCTTTCTTTCCACTACCATTATCACTCTCGTTACCTGTAATATTATGAATGTGACCACCGTTACCATTACCTGCAAAATGCCCCACTGCTTCGAATCCAACAGCATCTATACAAATGGCGCCTTTTCCATTAGTTTCTTTTTTTATTCTATCAACTGGTTCTTCATTATCAAATTTGATGATTTCAGCTCCTAAATCTTTTGTCCTACTTAAACGCATAGGCCAATGATCGATGGAGAAGACTCGGGCAGCTCCTCTTAAAAATGAACTCATAACTGCAAAGAAACCAACCGGTCCTGCTCCAAATACTGCAACATCATCTCCTGGCTGTACATTAGCAATATCTGCTGCAAAGTAACCAGTTGGAAGGATGTCGCTCAAAAATAATACTTGCTCATCAGTCTTGATATTATTTGGAATCTTTAACGATGCTCCAGCATTTGCAAATGGTACACTGGACAAATTCTGCTTGGCCTCCATCATATCCTCCTAATAGTTGAGTATAACCATAAGCTGCTCCAATATCTCTTGTTTTAGGATTAGCTCTATCACATTGAGACCACATGTTATTATCTACAAAACCAACAACGACCACAATTAATATTAAATGGAATTACAAGCCTGTCGCCGACTTGAACATCATGACTTCTGGTCCTATTTCTTCTATTACTCCCATAAATTCATGTCCTAATGTTTGACCTGGTTGCATGCCTGGAACAGTTCCATGATAAAGGTGGAGGTCAGAACCACAAATAGCAGTTGATGTTATACGTAATATTGCATCCTCTGGATGTTGTATAGTAGGATGAGGTTTATCGTCTATTCTAACATCTCTTGGCCCATGATATACTAGTGCTTTCATTTCTGATGCGTTTCTCCTATTTTTTTGTTATAATGAGAAAGGAGGAGAATTAGCAGCAACTGCAGATTGTATTTTTGGCCATAACTGAGTAAGCATATCAGGAGAATGAAGTCTTTAACCAATCGGCTTGCTCCTGTTCATCTTCATATTTTAGATAAAGGAGTTCTTGCATTTGAATAGACTACCACCTGCCATTTGGCATTGTTGTATCAGCATGAGATAAACACATACTTCTGCATTTTCTACAATCATATCTTCTTCTGCTCTTTTTAGTTCGTACTCTGGTTTGGTCATAGTTTTATCCATCATTTCCTTCATAGTTGGTGGATAAGAAGGCAAGTGGTAATCCTAATTTTTCTTGTGTTGGCTGGCCGCCTATGTTAGAAACAAGTTGTTGTAATATTTTTTGATGTTCGAGACTTTCTTGTAAATGATGTTCTAATCGTTGCTTAGCTTCTGGCAAACTAACCTTTCCTAATTCGTGTCTGCAATCTTTCTACTACCTGCATTTTCCATGGCAAGAGCAGCATTTAATCGCAAAATGAACTTTTGATTCATTAAATCAATAGTTGGTTTTGACATAACTTTGGGTAAGAAGTATTTTATATCATGATTAGGAATAAATCAGTCTGTAGCTGAATTCACCATTGTTTACTTTTATGCCCCTCCCTATTTGATTCGATCATTTGTTTGTATTTACAATGCCATGTATTTATTGTAAAGCATAATCTTTAGACCACCTCAATTCTTCTTCACATCATTTTAATGATCAAAGAGAAGTAATCAAAAAAGAGGTAAATAGCGACATTCAATGATTGGTTTGCAGTTTCATTATATAGCAAATTCATTTTTCTGTCCACTGCCAATATCATAAGCTTGAGAAACATCATAAACAAATATTTTGCCATCAGATACCGAGCCTCTAGTCAGTTGTTTCATAAGTTCATTAATTATATCATTAGACAAACTTATCCTCAACAATAACTTCTATTTTCGTTCTACTTCCATATTTTGGAGTATGCATGATTACTCCTCTTCCAACTGGTACCGGTTTCCATTTGGTTTTACCTCTTCCATTGATATGATAGAAAGACATTCCACCAACATCAAATTTCTCTAAAACTTCATTAGCATTTTCTAATCGTTCATGGGGAATTATAATTTCCAATTTTTTCATGTACATAATTAGATACAATTCTTTGTTTATATGTATAATGATACTACAATAACAACAAGAAATAATGAGTTTGAGATTAAGTTAAAGTAGGAGAATATATCTTTAAATTAACAGAGCCATTGAAATAATGAATTATTTAATATTGTAATTATGTTAATTGAACATTTCCAAATAAAACTGAGAGCTCTACATCATACAAGAACATTATTATACTCTAACAAATCAATATCTGAAGGCATAATTGATAATTTTGATGTCCAATGTTTCCTTTTAATGCTCCTAAGTCTATATAATGCGAGGCTTGAGTATTAGTAGTAAGATAAACCCTTATGTTAGGTCAATTGGTAGATTTAAAATCTTCAAATCTTAAAACTTTAGTTCCATCTTCTAGGAATAAAATTTTTGCCATCCCATCGACATTATGTATACCATAACCAACTCCTTTAAATGTTCCAGAAATAATAAGAGAATTTGTTAAATTAGAAAATTGATTTGGGAGATCCTCATTCTTCTCTTTATTAACCTTTTCACCACCTATCATGATGACATTTTTTTCTCTTTCTGTCATTTCAGCGGCAATCTGTAATAGTTCCTCATTACTTAAGGTTTCAAACTTATTATATGCATCAATAGCAACATTTTCTGGAATAGATTCATCAACAGTCCTATTAATAAAAAGTGTAGATATTGTATAGAAACCGATGGCAATAGCTATAACTAAGCCTGCAAAAATCCATATTTTCTTCATGGTTAAATTTCTCTTTAATATCTATTAACGAACTTAAAATTTGATAGATAAAATATTTTTTATATAATAATATACCTCCTTTTTTTGTTGAACATTAAATCTCAATTTTATCTTAATAGTTATAATTTTTTGATCTGGATTTAATCTAAAATTATACAATAAGCACTAAATTAAAATTTTCGAAATGCTCATACTATTTTTCGAAATGCTCATATACCATTATCATGATAGTATTTCTATGAGTATTTCTATGTCTGCTTTAAATGAAATCAGAAAGTTTTATCAAGGATTGCAGACATTATATCAAACATATTTACCAAAAGTAGATCCTGTCTTAGTTCATGATTTATTATCAAGGCAACAACAGCAGAAAAAGACTGATAGTGCACCCTTTTACATAGTTGAAATATTTACAAAGGAAGGAACAGATGATGAAGCCAAAAGAGAATACATAATTAGAAAAACAGGAATGGCACCATATATACACGATCATGGTACTCATTATGTAACTAATCATAGACTAACGCTAGAATTACTTAATGAATTAGCTGAACCAGAAGATGTAGTAGGCATTACAGGTTATTATACTGGTAATTTATCAGGTGTAGGTGCTACACATTCAAAAAGTGACTTTACTAGCAAGATAGAGCATGCTAGCCATTATAAGACAAAAACTAAGATATCATCTTCAACTACACCTATCCCAGAGATATTGATAAATTACGCGAAATTAGAATAGCTTTTCAAGGGTTGCAGACATTATATCAGACATCCTTACCAAAAGTAGATCCTAACTTAGTTAATGATTTATTATGGAGGCTACAACAGCAGAAAAAGACTGATAGTGCACCCTTTTACATAGTTGAAATATTTACAAAGAAAGGGACAGATGATGAAGCCAAAAGAGAATACATAATGAGAAAAACAGGAATGGCACCATCTATACACGATCATGGTACTCATTATGTAACTAATCATAGATTAACGCTAGAATTACTTAATGAATTAGCTGAACCAGAAGATGTAGTAGGCATTACAGGTTATTATACTGGTAATTTATCAGGTGTAGGTGCTACACATTCAAAAAGTGACTTTACTAGCAAGATAGAGCATGATAGCCATTATAAGACAAAATGACAAAAACTAAGATATCATCTTAGTTAATGATTTATTATCAAGGCAACAACAGCAGAAAAAGACTGATAGTGCACCCTTTTACATAGTTGAAATATTTACAAAGGAAGGGACAGATGATGAAGCCAAAAGAGAATACATAATTAGAAAAACAGGAATGGCACCATCTATACACGATCATGGTACTCATTATGTAACTAATCATAGATTAACGCTAGAATTACTTAATGAATTAGCTGAACCAGAAGATGTAGTAGGCATTACAGGTTATTATACTGGTAATTTATCAGGTGTAGGTGCTACACATTCAAGAAGCTTCGAATTAAGTGAGAAAAAAATCAAATGATGGTTAGTTATGTCCTAAAGATTAGGATTTTAAAAAAATAAATGCAAAATATTATTTTTTAAGTGATGATAATATTCTGTTGATTATTTCTTCATGGTTAGCATCTCTTTCGGTTGTTACTAAAAGAAGATGATCTTTTTCTAAAGGAATAGTGATTCGTTTTATTTTTTCATAAGCGGCCATTGCATATTGTCCTTTTCCAATTTTAGAAGCAAGAGAATTACGTAAAGACCATCTTGCCAAAGCTTGGATATTAGATCTTTTAGTCTCCTCTGGAGACAATAAATTAGTGACTCCTTCCCTTTGACCACCATATTTGATCTCACCTGAATCATCACATACAGCTGCAAAACGGACTTTCTTATCTAAATCCATAATACTCTTACATAGTAAATTATAGTCCATAATTTAGAATAATATGACTAATCTTATAAGCTTTGTTTAATTAATATTATAAAATAAAAAATGGTATAATCAATTCAAACAAATAGTTCCCCTATATACTTCT
This sequence comes from uncultured Nitrososphaerales archaeon, assembly GCA_963840085.1. GTDB lineage: Archaea > Thermoproteota > Nitrososphaeria > Nitrososphaerales > Nitrososphaeraceae > TH1177. Next base: position 27,028 of record CAWIYT010000121.1, on the reverse strand, counting down.
GTAGAAATAAATAAATGCAAAATTTAAGATTTGATATCTAAAAAAGATATTTGTTTAAAAAAATTATTTTTTCTTGCATTTAAAGCCTTCTTCATCTACAGGATAAGGAGAATCATCATTTTCACTAAATTTCCAACTATTAGCATATTTGACAGAGTCCAATTCACAAGCAGATATTTTTGTTATGATTTCATCTACGTTGGGCGACATTAATGTATTTTTAAAATTTGCATGTCCTAAACCAAGAGCATGACCAAATTCATGTTTTGTCACATGTTCTAATGTAGGTGTATTCAATGTAACACCATATGATTTTTTTGAGATTGAAATATCTGTATGATCAATAAATCCTAATTGGTCAAAGAATGTTACAGTCTTTCCAACTTTTTTTCCTTTTCCCTTTTGAAATTCAATTTTAATATCTGCATCAGAATCGTCGTCCTTTACATATTTGAAATTTACTACACCATTCAGAGCTTTTTCCCAATCATTAATAGCTAGTTTTACAATTTTGGCTAAATCTGATCCTCCATTCTTAATAGAAAAGGTCAATATTCCATCATCCAAAGAATTCCCCCAGGTACAACACAATTCAATATTTTTCTTTGATTTGGAATCTTCTTTTTTTGCAATCGCCAAATCTGTATCAAAAACGACCATCCCCACAATAAGAAAGAATGACAATATACTTACTATAAAGTAAAGTTTCAACTATAATACATCATCCTACTTAAGAGACAATTAACTAATGTGTAAAGTAGTTTAGATTTATTTCTTTCTTTAAGAAATTTCATTCTCATGATGAAACTAGAAGCTTGGAATTGTGGATTTCCCCATAAAATTATCACTATACAATCTTGCATATAATTATATTTTAGGTGCTCTATATATCGAGTTCACTTATATATTCTATATTTTCATTCCATATTTTCATATTGTAATAATAATAGTAAAGTTAGTACTAGAAAATTTTGTTTATTATATTAAAATCTTTATAATTAGGTTCCAGTTATTGTAAATTACCATACTGAAAAGGAAATTAAAAAATACAATTCTATTGAAATACTTTTATTTATTAAGACAACTGTTGTAAATTTAACATGTCTTTTTTAAAATCATTTAAGACTCACATAACGATATTCTCCTATAGATAACAATTTAAAAAATTAAAAATCTCATCATATTTATTGTAATTCAATTAAATTGTTAAGAAAAATAAAACTACTATAAGAAATCCAAAAATTAAGTTTCTAGAGATAAACCTAGAGTTCCCTAATGGTTTTATCATATATCATTTTTTCCTCTTTTTTTCTTTTTCTTTATTAGAATAATTTACATTTGATTTACTTACAAAGTTAAAAGTATATGCCATATAAATAAATAGACCAGTAATAATAATAAGTAAAGCATAATAAGAAATGGTTTCACTATTTAAAAAAGTACCATAAGCCATTACAGCAATACCAATAAGCAAAATAATCACACCTATTTTTACGGGGGTAGAAAAATTTTTCAATAATTTAGTTAAGCATTTCTACTATTTATTTTTTTTATATATATTTAGTATTTTAAAAATATATTAAAAAAATTTTTTATTTTAGAAATTATTTATTATTTTTTAAAACAATTTACTTTTTCAATAATCCAATCTACAAATTAATATCAAAAAAGAAGTAAAGAAAAAAGAATTAGAAATTCTTTTTAAACTGAATATATTATAATTTCTTATAATAACTATGAGTATCGAATTAGAATTAGGAATAACAAAGTACAATTTCATCACAGCGATTGTAGTAGAGATTTTAATTCCTACACACTAAAGTATAGATAAAATACATAGTGATTATATAATTAAATTTCAAGAATTACGATGGATTTAAAAGTTATACTTTTTTAATATTATAGTGCTTTTTTAATTATATGATAAACTTACATATTTATATCAAAAATGGGTAAAATTTGAGAAAATCCTTCAATAATACATTATTATTTTGTAACCAATATATATTTACATTTACTTATAGTTGATGAAAACATCAATAAATTTTAAATGCCTGATCTCAATTCTGTAGGATTAATGTAGTTTCTTTTTGTAGATTCTAGAGATAGTAAAAATAGAATTAAAATTTTAGACTTATTGATTGAACAACCATTGAATATCAATTAGAGTTAGAGAGATTAATATAAGACTATAAAACTATCCAAATTATATTAATATATTAGAAAAAATATTCTATCTAAAATTGTCGAAAAATATGCTGTTTTATATTTTCTATCACATATATGGAAAAAAATATAGAATCAGTATATACAATTAAGATTTAAATAAAAGATAAAACAAAAAATAGTAAGAATAATGAAATTTAAATTTTGTAATTATTTAGAAATTGATATATGATATTTATTTTTACTTAATTGATTAATATATGTTTCAATAGATAATAACAAATCATCAGACTCAATTTTATTTTTCAATAACCCACTTTCACACTCTTTAATATAAAGTTCAATGTCTTTGAGTTCTTGATTATAATTAGCATGTTTTCTTTTTAATTCATTTACTTTACTTATAATATGTATATTCTTATTATTATTTAACTTTTTAATTTCATTATCAAGTTTTTCTTCCCTTTCTTTGAGATTTGGTAAGGAATTAATTATGTTATCCAAATAAGTTTCAATTTTATCTGAATCTTTTAATATAATTGTACCTTTAATAATTGAACTTTTAACTTCTTTTATTAAATATATATATGTATCTAAATCTTTTAATATTTTCCATGGTTGTTCCAATATTATATGAATTTTATGAACAATTGATTTATTTAATCCATAAGAATATTTATTAAATGCTCGACTTGTTTTACTAAAAATATTAAGTAACTCTTTATGATAATTATTTTTTTCTATTTCGAGAGATTCTATTTTTCTCATTATATCATTTGCTTCTATAAAGTGTTTTGAATTTATTAAATCCTGTATTTCATCATCAACTTTTTTAATTTTTAATTTTAATTCATCTCTTTGAAATTGTTTCATTTGGTATTTTTCTTCTTCTAATTTAATAGATTCATCTTTTTGCATTAATATATCAATATTATCAAAACAATTTTTTATAGGCTGTCTTTCTTTTTCAAAAATATCTAGTTCATACTTACATTGCTTTGATAATGAGGAAATACTTTCAAATTCTGTTTTTAGTTTATCGGCATATTTACTAATAAAAAAATTGAACACTTTTTTGTGAGACATACTAATTTCTGAAAATTTATTCACCATTGAATCTAATCTTTCATAAAATTTGATAACATCATTAAGAGTTTTTGGTGTAGGAATACTTGAAGAAAGTTCCTTTTTTATTGAATTTACTACCATTTTTTTTGAATTTATTACTAGTGATTCAAAGCTGCTTTCAGGGACTTCAATCTTTGTAGATTCTAAATCTGAAATTATAGATTTAATATTTTCTAAAGGCTTTTGCGTTAATATTTGTATTTTTTCTATTTTATCAGTTAGATATTTGATTTGGTTATCTTCAATTTTTTTAACCATATTCTTTGCTTCATCTATAGAAATAGTTGTTCTTGATCGGGTTTCTTCTGTTTTTATCTGATCGAATGTATCACGATTTTTTGTATCTTTTTTAACTTTCTCAGACTTCTTTTTCAAAAAATTGAAAAAAGGTGACAACAATTAATATTATAACTACAATAAAAAAAATCTTTGTATTTATAAAAATTACAATAAATCACTTAGACAATTTTCATTATTGTTCAAAGGAGATACAATTTTTTTTGATAATGAATACTTTTATAGGGAGATCATATAGTAAGAATTTTTTGTGAATACTGCTCAAAACGGGGTTTCTAATAATAGTATTATATTTATTTATATTTCCTTATCCGTATTTTCGGCTACTATCATAAGCTATTTTATTGCTCAGAAATTTAATTTTTTATATATATATTTATTGATATGGTTTGGTTGTTTTTCTATTTTTTTCATTATTTTTAAAAGTAAAATAATTAAATCTCTTTACACTATACGAAATAAGATAAGAAAAAGTACAGGTTGGCCAATATCCATGAAGATAATAAATGGAATTTGCTGGGCAGTCCCTTTTGGTTTAGGGGCATTAATTCCTTCTTTGCACGAATATCTAATTTTAGCAGGAATTGGTTTGGGAAATATATCCACGTTTATTATATTTTTATTAAGAAATAAAATTAAAAATACAGATCAATTAATTGTAGGATTAATTTCTATAATTTCTATTGGAATAATTATTTTGCTATATGATGGAAAAGTAATTGATAAATCCTATGGTGAATTCTTGGCTAGAATCTTGATATCTATTGCTTATGGAATTGGTGGAATCTATTCAGCTCTTATTAAACCAGAATAACAATTTATTTTTTTTCTCTACTTACAAATGAGCATTCATTTACAATTTGTATCTTATTTTATAGATAGATATGCATTTTATCTAATTTTTTCACATCTTAAATACATACCTAGATCCAATAAAGTATTCACTGTTACTTTTCCATTCTCTTTGATTCTAGTTGCCTCAAATCTAGATCTACCAATTCCTAAAAATTCCTTTGATTTATTTAATATTAAAATCACAGAATTTTCCTGAATATCTGGTGAGGCATAAATAATAGAATCACCAAAAATATCTTTGCCATAAAGAATTAATTTTTCTGCATTACAATCTACAATAATATACAAAAAACTATTTCCATACTTTGCTACAATACCAAAGAAGGTTATTGAAGGTAAAAATTTTTTTTTCTGAAGTATACCTATTTGTAAACCTCCATAATAACTATATGGACAATATATAAAATTTTTCAAAATTAAAGGAATAACAAATAATTCCTTATTGTTTTTTTGACTCTCTTTTATTATAAATACTTTATCCTGAATATAATTAAAAATTCCCCACTTGTCGAATTCTCTCCGTATTATAGTATTTTCTTCTCTTGTCAACTCTCTAAACATATTCATTTTATGACATTATTTACTCTAAGCTTAGCAATAAAAAACCCACTAGTATTATGAATATGAGGATAAAATCTTTTTGTGAATTTGATAGAATTATCCATTATTTTATCACCAAATTTTAGTAATGAATCTATCCCGAAATTAAGGGATTCAACAGTAATATCAAATTTTTCTAATAATGAATTTATTATAAATTCATTTTCTTCCGGTGCTAAAGAACATGTGGAATAGACTAATAACCCTCCTGGCTTTATTATCCTTAGTGCTGATTCAATCAACTGGGATTGTCTAGTACTACAATATGTGATACTCTCCTTTGAATAAGTAGTTTTTCTTAAAGGATCTTTTTGAATAATTCCATCACAAGAACATGGTGCATCAAGTAAAACTTTATCAAATTTATAATTATAATTCACTATTTCTTCTCCTTTTATGTTCCATATAACAGTATTCATAACTCCACATCTAGAAAGGTTAAACATCATTTTTCTTAAGCGTTTTCTATCAGATTCGAGAGCAAGAATTACTCCCTTATTATTCATTTTTTGAGCCATAAAAGAGGTTTTACCTCCTGGTGAAGCAGCCATATCCAAAACCATATCGGATTCTTTGATATCTAAAGATTCTACAGCAAAACATGAGCTAAGATCTTGAATGTAATAATATCCTGATAAATATTCCATAGTAGCTCCAATAGGAAATTTTGATTCTGTAATAAGAAAAACTTCCGGCAATTGGGTTCCTTCTAATCTAAAATCTTTTTCCAATAATTTTTGTTTTAGAGAATCAATATCGATTTTTAATGTATTTATTCTAATATATTGATTAGGCTTTCTATTATTGATATAATCAAGAAATTTTTCAATATCTGGAATAAAACTTAGATATCTTGCAATCATCCATTCTTTAAAATTGTATTTAACTGCTAATTTATGAGATTTTTCAGAATTAGGAAGAATAATACAAGACATATTATTTTAATTAATCCTAATAACCTTATTTCTAATATTAAATAATCTAACATTTCCTAATTTCGTGTTTCGTATTACTTTTATAGAAATCGGACTTATTTAATGATTGATAAAAGAATTTTAAGGATAAGATTAATAATAATATCTCTTTTTTTTAAATATTGTTTTAAAAAAAGATATTTGAGGTAATGACTATTCTTGATGAACCAAGCCATCATTATTTGAATTGTCATCATTCAAGTCTAAAATTGGATCGTTGTCACCTATTAGTTCATTTGGTAATTGTGGATTACCTTTATAGTATTGTTCTATATTACCATATGTTCGCTGAACATATGTCTATAACGACACTGGGCTTAAAGGCACCAGCTTCATCAGAAAAGTTTATCAAGTCAATATCTGTATTTCTAAGAGAACCGTCATTAAGAGGATTATGAATATGTTCATACTATACGCAACTTCCAGAAGTATTTGTAAGAGTTTTGAGGTGTAGATGTATGTCAATGTAATATAATGTAAAAGTTAACGTGTGTAATTTCAGCAGATCATCAATATGAACTGCAATGACTGAAACGATCAGTTCATGTGTATCAGGTTCAGGATCACGGTCCTGTATTTAGAAAGTGACTTGAAAAAAGTTTGGACTAGAATCTTATAATGTAATAACTCCTTGTAGTGGTAAAATTATTCCATTTGAATTGACATAGGTATTAGCAGATATAGTATTCCTTAAACTTCTTCTTGGAAGCTATGACTTGTATATATATCCAAAGGCCACCAAAGATTCTAAATTCATTAGTATTGCCATTAAAACTGCAAATATCTAGGTTTTTTGTAGTAACATTAATTTCAAAGAATGAATTAGAGTATAAAAGACAATTAGTACATTTGGCAAATAAGATGGATATTTTAAGGTATATATCTTTAAAACAAATTTTAATAGTTAAAATTTTTAATAAAGCTAAATTGTTCTTTTATTTAGTAACTATAAAACTATAAGTGTATATTGATTTGTTTTTTATATGACAAAACATTTTTATTTATTATTAAAGGTAATACCTAAACATTTGAAACAAAAAGTACATAATAATGATTGTTATCTTATGCGTGGTTTGTGCGTGAGATCAATCCATTAGAATTGGCTACAAACAGTCAGAAAAGTAGGTTATATTTTCAGCAGGGTAGATGGAGTGGAAAAAGAAAATGTCCTAGATGTAACTACAGGTACATAAATCATTTATCATCATGTGAGAAAAGAAGGAGGAGATATTCATGTAAACGGTGTAGGCATGTTTTTAGTGATTTCACATGTACCTATTTGGCAAGGTTAAAAATCTCGTTTGATATTATATCTCATTTGTTATATCTATTTGTACTTGGTGTTCCTGCTTACAGAATACGATGGTATATATCTATTAATTTAGCAACAATTGAACGTACATTTAGAATATTCAGGCAAGCAATCTATGATTCGCTTATACTGGAAATACAGAATCTGAAACTATCTGGAGAAATAGAAATTGATGAGGCATTATTTGGAGGTCATCATAAAGGAGGGAAGCGTGGATGGGGTTCTATTGAGCACAAAAATCTAGTTTTTGGTATCTACAAAAGGAATGGAATTGTTATTACATTTCCAGTGTCTGACAGAAAACATGAAACATTGATTCCTCTGATACAACAGCACACAAGAAAAAGATCACTATATTATACAGATGATCATACTGCTTATGCAACATTGAGTTTAATTGGAAAACATAACTCGATTTCTCATGGTAACAAGGAATATGTAAGAGAAGATACTCATATTAATGGAATAGAAGGATTCTGGAGTTATGCCAAGACATGGCTGTATATTTATCGAGGTGTACCTAGACAATATTTTCATTTATATCTAAAGGAGATTGAATTCAGATTTAATAACCGACATATGGATTTGTATCCAATTATGTCAAAAATGCTTGTAAAAACTGTTTCAGATCTTTAGGTATTACCTTATTAAAAGAATTAATACTACCATTATTATAGTTTTAAATTTTTTTACAACTCATAATAATCTTTTAATATTTATACAATTAATAAAGTAATGGATGAAGGAAGATTCAACTACAATGTTTAGAAAAATTGGCAAAAAAACAATTTCAGACTTTATTGAATCTACCAATATAATAAATTCTAATGCAAGTATCTCTAAGATACTTGGTACCCTTATAAAAATGAATAACTACAATGTTTATTATAAAAACGGAAACAAAATCACAGCTATTAATTTAACAGACATTCTTTCATCTAGAGATGTCAGTGCTCAGAAGTTAAATTCCATTGCAAATATTACTCCTACTATTGCAGAAGATAGTAATATTGAAGAAGCTGCCAGTATTATGAGTCACTACAGATTACGTTCTCTTCCAGTAATTGAAGATGAAGAAATAATAGGTCAAATCAGTACAAAATCAATAGTTAAAGCTATGGAAGATACTGATATAAAGGTTCCATCTACTAAAATAATGACTGGAAATCCAATTAGCATACATGAAACTGACTCTATATCAACTGCTAAAAACCTAATGATCCGACATAGAATTGACCATATTCCTATTGTAGAAGATAATTTAAAAGGAATTGTTACTTCATTTGATATTGCAAAAATTATCCTTACTTCCGATAATGTAGATAATATATCATATGGTCGTCCAAAGAGTAATAGACCACTTGAATTTCCTGCTAAAGGTATTGCTGAAAGGAATGTAACTACATCCAGTATAAATGATTCAATTGCAAAGGTCATTCAATTGATGAATTCTACTAATTCGACTTACTCTATTGTTACATTAGGCGATGAAATTCAGGGAATTATAACATATACAGATATAATCTCAATATTAGGACAAAAGATAGAAGAAGATGTACCCGCATATATAATTGGTCTGCCAGACGACCCATTTTCTTCAGAATTAGCCAAAACGAAATTTAATACACTTATAAAATTCCTAAAAAGGACTCTTCCGGATTTAGAAGAAGCTAGATGCAGAATAAAACTAATAAGTATTAGAGGGAAAACTAAAAGATATGAAGTAGATGTACGTATTTTCACAACAACTAATAAATATAATTACACAAATGGTGGTTTAGATCTTGCCACAATTTTTGACCAATTAAGAGATAGTTTAAAAAGGAAATTATCGCAAAAGAGTCAAAAACGCCAAAAACAATCAACAAGATATAATATTTAATTTTTATTAATTGAGCATTTTACTTAATTTTTGGATTTCTTTTATAAAATAACTAGAATGATTTACATTATACCTATCTATCTGAAATCAATTTTTATCTTAAAGTATAAAAATTTTTTATAACTAATTTCAGTATTACGCACCAGAAATTTAAGAAATAATTTATTATTAAATAATACTTTTTTTATTCTCTTACTGGCATTGAGAGTTCTGTTAAGCTAAGACTTTTTCTCCCCAATTTTGAAAAGAATTATGTTTTTGATTTTTGCATTATATAGATAAATGAATAATTTGATTCAATTGTATACACATTATAGATACAATTATTTTTCTTTTGGTTGTTAATAATAGTCAAATTCTCTGTTTTATACTTAAATTACTGCATCATCATATAAGAATATCAAAATTTGACTATACAATGGATATATTAGAAAATGATTATATATTCATTAATAAAAAGAAAGTTTTTTAATTATCTTGTGATAATTATTTTTAAAAAATTAACTATTTAAAATTACTCTTTATAAAATATTTAGGAATTCTACATATTTTAGATATATTATAGTTTAATATTACTAAATATTGACTAAAGTAAAAGCAATATCAACAAAAAAAACTAGTCCAATATTTTTTTTGTTGTATTAGTTACTGGTGCTTTGTTGCACAACTATGAAAATCGATAATATGATATAAGATTTTGATAGGAACAAATTGTCAATATTGATTCTCCATATAACTGAAGATTCACTTTTTTAATCAAAATTGACGAAAATCATAGTTGTGCAACAAAGCAGTTACTGGAACTTTTGCCCTGTCTTTATCTCCATTCTTTATTATTGAAGTACAAGCACAAGCAATATCAGAATATAGATACGATAATAATTACAATTCAAAGTATCCACTAGCATATGAATACGATAAGAAGAAGCATAATTATTATCATCAAATAAATCCACCTGCTGATATAGTTGTTCCAATTGATTTTCCTACAATTCAGAAGGCAATAGATGAGGCAAATGAAGGTGATGTAATAAAAGTATTACCTGGTACATACACTGAACAACTCACAATTAGTAAGAGTCTAACACTTATAGGCTCTGGTGCAAAGTCCACCATAATTGTAGCACCATCACTAGAAAAACTAAAACTCAACATAATTGGATTTCCATACATCATTAATATTGACAATCAGGCTCAAGTTACTATGAAAGGATTTACCATTAAAGTTATTGAAGATACATTTTGTGACACATTATTGGTAGGTACGAATAGGTTATTAGGGATTTCTGTGTTTGGTGATGCAACTCTCAAACTATACTGACTAACTAAAATTCGTAGTTACATTTTTAGCTCACTGTTATCTATAGACATTCAATAATTGTTGAGAATATCTAAACTAGATGTAGCATATAATAGATCGACCCTGCTGTTATCAAGGACTATACCACTTAGCATATATTTTCTAATCAGAAAAAATAAATGAATTTCTGCAGGAAAAAGACCAATAGTTACAGTTACTGGTTCTTGTAAAAGAACAATTGTATTTGGTTGTCTGTCAACAGATGGCAGACACTTATTTCGGCAATATGATAAATTTAACAGTAATACATGTGTTGATTATCTAAAACAGGTACATCAAAAGATTTGGTAAAATTGTAATTTTTGTTGATAGAGCAACACCACATTGTTCAAAGATTACAAGAAGATTCCTTGATTCTAATAAGGATACCATCAGATTAGAATATTTTCCTGTTGGACAGCATAATTTAAAGTAGTTGTAGATGAAATATTAAACAAGAAAGCAATATACTTTCTTGGTATTATCCTACATTTGATTTTCTAAAAGATACAATTTCATATTATTATAGAACTACAAGGTTCAATCTGGTATTGTAAAGTATATGATGAGGTCTACGAATTAATGTTATTGAGTATAGAATCTGCTGTTATCAAGGACTACATTTAGATCTATCTTTGTTGGTACTTTATTTGGAGGGGGTCAAGCAGGACATGCAACCATCACAAATACAATAATTACTGACTATCAGAATGCTGGAGTCTTTGCTATAGGACCTGATTCAACATTAACAATGTCATATAATAAGATCATAGAGTCTGCTTCCGTAGTCTCTAATTTCTTTGGGATCCTTTTCAGTGACGGTGTCAAGGGCACAATTACTCACAATGAAGTTACTGGAAATATTTGTAACTTTTCTTCTCCTGATGTTAACACTCCTGATCGTGGTTCAGATTGGTTTACTGAAGTTCAAGCATTTGGAATTGATGTGTCAGGAGCAGGTGACGAATCGGTAATTTCCAGTAATTATGTATCAAACAATGACATTGGCATTGCTCTATTCGAAGGAAGTGGATGTTGTATAATTGATCATAACAAATTAACAGACAACCCTTTCTTTGGAATTGTGATAGATGATAGTGAACATACAATTTCTAATACCAAAATCTTTGGAGGAAATATTGGAGTAGCAGCAATAGCATAAGATTTCCCCAGTAGTGCTAATACAGTTGCCATACTAGACCATATCAAGATTGTTGATGCGAAAATTCCTGTGCAAGCAGTTTCATCTGGTGAATTTACCGCAGCAGTAAATGTAGTCTCTCCATATTTCTTGGCACCCTGATTGACAATCCCTCTTCATTTTTTTTCTTTTTTTTGACTAATTTTAAGATACTCTAGAGAACTAGTATAAACATCGTCAGTCTCTATTACAGAAGATCTTCTTTTTCTTCTATTAAATCTAAAACCCATTATCATTAAAATATTGGTATTGTCATTATTAATTATGTTCCTACTATCACTAGAAATAAAATTTGTCTTTTTATACATTGGCATCAACATATAATTAAAGCAAAAGACTATAGATTCAATAATCATTGTTTTTCCTTCAATTATTTTACCAAATTTAGTATAGTATGATCATCATAATATTAAATAAATCAAAATACTGAAGGAGTTATGACAAATATGTTTCTTCTTTGTAAATACTTCAAAGTATGCATTCTCCTCATTGTTCCAATAAATCCTAGTATTACATCCATAACCACAGGCTTTAGGATTAATATTGTTATTAAGTTAAGTATCATATTTTAGGCCAACAACCAAAACATCTAAGATATCTTCTTACATTACATAATAGATTATCTTCTGTTTCGTAGTTATAGTTTGCACATATATCTTTCTTGAGATTCCTGTTTACTTTTGTTTCTACTGGATTCAGAAATGGTGCCCGTGTTGGTAGAAATAGTACAGTTAGCCAGTCGTCTGATTGTTTTTCTATAAACTGTTTAGTCTTTTTACTAACATGAAAAGATGCATTGTCTATTACAAGAATAAATCTCTTGATACTTCTCTTGAGTACATATCTTTTGATGCTGTTTAGATGGTTTATGAAATCATTACTGTTTCTTGTTTTGCTTGTTGTGAATTTTATTCCATTCATAGGATAAAGAAGTGTGATGAATACATTGACTTTATCGTTAGATCCTTTATGAAGTATCTTTTGCTGTTCTCCTCTTCTCATATATGTTCTTGTTATGTATGGTTGTAGATGTAACCACGTTTCATCTTCAAATCCTAGTAGAATCTTTTTTTAAAAGAGCTGCCGATATCTTCTTGTACCCTTCTATCTTGTTCTTCTTTTCCTCATAATCTATGCCTTTTTCCAGTTCAAGTTTTGGCTGTTTGTATACTATACCCATATCATGAATTATTCTCCATCATGTTTGCATGGGACTGACATTCATTTCAGAGCTCATTTCTTATTTTCTAAGCAATTCATCCTTATCATCAACTACATCTAATTCTGTGATGTTAACTTCTTCTTTCTTATCTTTCTTATCTTTTTTATCAAATATTATTAGTGCTTGACTGGTTATTCTTTTATCCTCTGGGATATAGACAGTAGAATATTTTATATCAATAAGTTCTTCTCTAGTAATTTTATTATCTCTTATTACTTCATTGATTCTTTGGGATATACTTTCTGACCTATCTGCAGCATCCCAAACCTCAATTACTCTTATTGTCATATCTCTTTATTCTAACGCTTCTCTGATAATAACAATGACTTCTTTGCCTTTCATTTCTTTTGCTTGTTCATGATATTTTTTAGGTATATTGATTATCATTCTGTCAGAACCCAAAGTACCGATTGATGAAATAAACTTAATTTCCGATGCAGTCATATCAATTTGTATGCTCATGTATCTTTATATAGGTCTTATATATTAATGTATCAGTTTATATCTTATTATATTGTAAAGGATATATTAATATATATATATATCGTATTATATCATATGCAACAACAATTAGTTGAGCAAAAAAATAAAAAAAAGACAGAAGACCTGGAAAAGGACGCTGTATCACCCTATCCCGAAAGGTCTACAGAATCCAATATTCAGACGTCTACTATGTAGAATCTGAAAGTAGTAATGATCTTTACTACTTGTAAAATATGAACCCTTTGTTTTTGAATGGTGTAGTTGTTCCGATCACTCTACAAGACATGTAAAATGTAAGCACTTGTTTGCAATAGAATTTGCATCAGAATGGGGACTTTAAAGGATATTGACAAACTACCTATAGATGCCAAAAGATATACATCAACAGTAACTGCACCAGCAGTAGCAGAGTCTGTACACCGAAGATGACTATTCCTTTTAATTTTTTGGTAGATAGATAGAGGAAAATAAAAAATGATACTTGAAATATTATAGCAGTAAATGCAGCGATTCTAAATGGTATTGTCATTTATTTCGTAATAAGTACGACAATAGAGAATCTGTTGGTTAGAAAAAGAGAAAGGAGATTAGGATTAAAATGTCGATAAATGATAATAACTTCACAATCAAAGACAACGCTTCAGAACTAGCAACCTATTTACCAAAATACATGATTGAACCACTTACAATTTTAGAACGAATTAGAGGTTACAGGAGAATTGATGATTATGTAATAAGCATGATACAGGACGAACTTGTTTCGATAAAAGATGGAGCTCAAGGAGGAATATCAGAAGATATTATCAAGTATCTGGAGAGATTAAGGATTTTTCCTCCTGAAAAAGCACCAGTATAAGAAGAAAATACGGAGAATGAAGACTTGAAATGATATCAATTAAAAATAAAGATACACCACTATCAGAAGGGATTATTATAACACATATTATTGCTAATACCCTTCTTCTTGTTTTTCTTTGGTAAAGGAGGAGGATATAAGTAAATGATTTACTATCATTCTAATCCTAATCCAACAATTGTTTTTTAATGCAGTGACGAAAAGATACAGGTTTACTACTCTTGAAAAGAAAGAAAGATAATAAATTTGAATTGCATTTGCATAATGACTATACTAACGAAGCAATAGCAATGGTTCTCGAATTAAAAGATTTTGCTAGAATGTTTGAATCTCTAGCAGAATACTTTCAGAGAGAGCAGATAGGACAAGAGATATGAGTCATATTACTAAAAAATATTTTACGATATCACTAACACAAGCAGAACTTGATTCTATCCAAAAGCAACTATTAGAAGAATTGGAAGATATGTTAAACAGAGTCAGGAAAATTTTTTTTATTTACTAAGTAGTTTTATATCTATAAATTTATTACTCTGGTGATATAGAAATAAAAAAGGAAAATGTTCAATGAGGCTCATGTTCTACTACACATGTCCTCTAGTCTGGTTTTTCAGTCCAAAGAACTCCAAACAGAACCTCTTTTATATTATATTAGACAACATGGATAGTTAAAATAAATAAAGAAATAAAATTTACAAATTGATCTATTTTTTTAATTAATGGTTAATCTATTACTCTAGCGATATTAATTACGTAAAGAAATAAAAAATTAACAATATTCTAAAAGAAGAAAAAGATTGGTTATATACTCAACAAATGAAGAAGCAGTAAAAAATGTTATAGATTTAATAATCATTGTCTTTTCTCTAATTATTTTATCAAATTTAGTAAATTAAAAATTATAGATAATTTTGATTATCGTAAATTGTGGAAAGAACTGTTTCAAAATTAAATTATTTGCTTTCTAATAATGAATCTATTTTCTTCTCCAATGTGAAAATATCGTTTAATATTATGTCATGAGTCTGTTCAAATTTTCGTACCTTTTCTAAAATATGTTCATGTTTTTCTTGTAATTTTTTGATACTAATTAGCATTGTATCTTGTGTCTTGGAAATTTTCTCTTGTCTATTGTATATCAACCAACTGATAAAGCCCCCGATTAATGCTCCTATTATAATACCTATATAAGTAGAAGCAATATTGGATAAATCTCCTGCACCACTACAATCTTTCAAGTCGACACATCCCCACATTATGAATATTTCTAAGAACATATTACATGAACTTGATTCGTTACTTTTTATTTTATTGATTCCTATATAAAGAAAAATAGGAGAACAATGTTCTAGAACAATCGGGTGTAACGTTGCACCATTATTAATTATTATATTTTGTTTAGGTTTATGATGATATTTAGGATCTACTAATGCTCTATTTTTTTCGTTTAGATTATTGTAAATATCTATTCATAATAGATAAAACAAAGTTATCAAACTTACGTTTTATTTTTTCCCTCTTACATTCTGCAATAGCAGAAACTTGAAATTTATTAAATGAGGTCTAGAAGAAAAGTAGTAAAAAGTTGATTCAAAAATATATGTGATGATCTGTGATGTATTATAGATGTACTAAAGTATCAACTGGTTGAATAGAGATTACACCTATTTTTTTCTCACTCTTATCATTTATGTGTTTGAGTTTTTTGATTAACTCTTCTAGAATGTCAGATTCTGCTATAGTTACTATAGTTTTACGACTCGCCGATATCGTGGCAGTATATCCTCCGGATTTTCCTGACCTTATCTTTTGTTTAGAGTGTCCATAACCATGAGAGTCATATAATGTTGCCTCTAAATTTAAACTCTCAATTTCTGAGATAATTTCATCAACTTGTTCAGGACTGGCAAATATTTCAATCTTTTTTAATCCTGCAGAGATTTTATTTTTATCTGTGTCTTTAGATTCTGCTATCTCAAAAGGTAAAATTGATTTTTCTGTCATTAGGAACAATATATGTACAATACAGATAAAGTATTTGTTTATAGAATAATTTTATTTTTTTTTAAAAATCAATTTCTCTTATTTCTTCCATCTTTTCTCCTTCCGAATCAAGAACTTCATAATGTACCAATTTTCTACTTCTTTAAATGAAGAAGATAAAAAAGTAATATCATCTATTACGGATTTATTAGATTAGAGAGATTGTGATAATAACCAATTAAATAATTTGTTTCTTAACTAAATTATAATATCACTTTGATTGGGAAATGGGATGAAGATGAAGCCGCAAAAGATGTAAAAACGTGTGAAAATGTAGAAGGGGGTGATAATGTATTGAACCATATCATAAAAAAATATCTTTGGATTAAAGGAAATAAGAAAATTGACCCATCAAAACCTTGAGGAGATGTCGAAGATCTAATTACAAATACACTATTATTTGATATGGAATTTCATCAGTTTGCATTATATAATTATAGAGTCTTTATCAAATATGATGAAAAAAATAATTCATTAGATGTTATCAAAATGAAGTATTGATATTTTCACAATTTATAAATATACTTAAAATTCTTAAATCTATTACAATAAGAACGACTACAACAATAGCAAGACGAAGAACAAAAAATATTGAGAGATAGAGAGAAAGAATATTAAAAAAATTTTTGTTTATTTATTTACTAATTTTTATGCACACATTTGGATGCACATTTCTGCATTTGGAGGACAAGGAGATTTACAAGGTGTTTCTATTAATTCTTGAGCAGATGTCTTATTGTCACTATCAGCATCATTAATATCAACAACAAAGTTTTCTCCTTCTCCAAGAGCCTTATCAATTTCAAAAAATGTAGTTGCTACTAGTGCATACACTATTGTAGTTATCACAACATATGAAGATGGAATTGTAATAACTGTTGTTTTTTTCATAACCTTTTTTCTGTACGCTATATATACTGCATATTTGAATAAAAATATTTTAATACAAAATTAGACAATAATTTCTGTAAATATTTTCGATATAAAAAATGATTTCCTATTTGACCTATAATGTCATAGTCGATATTCTTCTAATCATTCATTAACTCTTGTTCAACTAGTTCATGCTATAACAATTAATAATATCTGCTGTGTTGCACAACTCATTACTGCTAACACATTTAGCTAACCTCTTGTAGTCATATTATGTGAGAAATTGGAAGAAATACAATGAATCGCTTGTAAAGAGAGGAGAAGTATTGCTTGATTTTGATGTTATTGATAACTGGAATACAGAATTAATAGAGATGAATAAGAACAAAGAAGGCAGAAAATTCGTATATCCAGATTCATTT
The DNA here is from genome assembly GCA_963840085.1 of uncultured Nitrososphaerales archaeon. Lineage (GTDB taxonomy): Archaea > Thermoproteota > Nitrososphaeria > Nitrososphaerales > Nitrososphaeraceae > TH1177. Next base: position 9,375 of record CAWIYT010000121.1, on the reverse strand, counting down.
ATCAAATTATTGGGATATATGAGAGCATACTTTCATTTGCCTTATCGACAAACTGAAGGCGTAGTACGAGAACATGCTTCCAATACATTACCCTCTATTCCTGTTTATAGTAACATTAGCAGAAGAATAAATAGATTAGATATCAAGATTTCTTTAGATGATACTGACAAATCTGATTTACATAACGATAATTTCGTAATTGCAATTGATTCTACCGGTGTTAAAGTTACAAACAGAGGGGGGAATGGATCAGACATAAATGGAAAGTAAAGAGGTTATCTCAAAATACACATAGCAGTTGATATCAAAAGGAAGAGAATCCTATCATTAGATGTTACTAGTGAACAAGTACATGATTCTCAAGTATTACCTGTATTGATAGAGGATATAACAATAAAGCAGAATAAAATAGTAGACTCTATTATTGCAGATGGTTCATATGACAATAACAAGAATTTTCAGTTTTTATCATTTAAAGGAATCAAACCAGCAATAAAGGTAAGAAAGAATTCCAGATTTAGGAAGACCAATCATTACCTTAGAAATAAGACGGTGAAGATGCAGAAAAATAATTTACAACAATGGAAGGTTAGTGTGAACTATGGACAAAGATGGATTGTAGAAACTGTCTTCTCCTGTATGAAGAGAATGTTTGGTAGAGAATATGTTACTGCTATAAGATTTGACAACATGGTAAAAGAAATGATGTTAAAAGCATCTTTGTACAACTTGTTTCAAAGCATAACTATCAGATAAGTAAAAGAGAATAAAGATAGATTGTTTAAATGAGTTATGCAACAAAGCAATAATATCGGCAATTAACATTGTTCACTGATTTTTAAATATTTTATAATTAAAAGAATATTGCAGAAAGCATCAAAGGTTTAGTTCCATAGTCATGGCCTTCTTTTTCTATCTCTATGGTTCTTGGGTACATAGAGAGAAAGAGAGAAGAAGAAGATGGCTATGGCTTTGTTTTACATACAAAAAACTTATTCTTACACAATATTATTTATTACGATTAATGCAAATTAAATAGACAAATTTAATAGTTTCTTTTATCTATATATTATATGGATCTTACTACTACAGACTCTATAATGTATTGTAGTACATGTAAAGAGCATGTAGTAATAGATGTTGACGAAGAAAATTCCAAGGATTACACATGTGTTAAATGTCAATCAGAACTTGTGCAGGTTTTAGATAATTAATTGCTAAATTTCCAAATTTTCTTTTATATTATCCAATAAATAATAAGATATTATTCTCTGCTATTTTACTCATAAATTAAGTTAAATCTGCTATTTTACAGATGAAAATCTATACTTTTTTGCTGCTAACCTCTTTTATAGTTGGAAATATTGATAAAATGTCAAGACGAAACAATACAAAATAATAAATCGAATTTTAATCGTATTCAAGTAGGATAGCATTTAATTTGAATATCTGTTAAGGGTTTATATCTTATATATGCTTAAAATATTTGACGGAAGATATGACGAAAATGACGAATAATTTATCAATATGACGAATAGTATGACGAATTAACCATTTATCAAATGAAGTAAAATAAACTTGAATTAATAGCGATACAACTGATTCACAAAATAAATATTAATTTGAATCTAAAGATATGAAACTATAAATAAAATCATAGTTATACCCATTGTGAAAGACCATACTATTTTATTCCAATCAAAAATTTTTTGTCCATCTAATACTCCAAATGGTAGTAAATTAAACATCGCTATCCACGCATTAAAACTTGCTCCAATGCTAAAATAAATTGAATATGGATAAAGATATGAAAATAATAGAAATACAAACCCCATTACTAAATTGGTTATTGGTCCAATGAGAGCAACTTTTCCTATCTTACTCTTTTCAGAAATACCAACAATGACAGCTCCTGGTGCAATAAATTTAAAAGGAATAAATGGAATTGCAGATATTGCAGTAATAATTAAACCGTAAATCTCTGTCCGAAATTCAGCCCAACTTCCATAAAAATTCGCTAAAAACTTATGGGCTAATTCATGAAATAGAAAGGCAATTATAAAGATAACTAAAAATTCAATTGATATATAACGATAATTATTCAGCGATATTCCAACTAGTGACACTAAAAATGTTGCAATAAGTAGATGTTGTATTTCTGTTCTAGAGAAATGTATATTGATAGTTTTAGTAAAATTATTGACTAAATTATTTTTTGTCAAATTATCATAAGATATTGCTCTTTTTCTTTTTTCTAAATATTGATCAATAGTAGGACATACATGACTGGTTGGAAGGCGATGCTCCCCGCAAAAAAATTGTTTACAATAATTACATTTAAAAACAAAATCTTCAATTTCACATAAATAACATTTCATATATCAAAGAGATATATATGATTAGCGATTTAAACTTAGTATAGTAGTAGTAAAAGATTTAACAAAATGATGGATGTTATAGACAGAATTTAAATAAATAATAATGATAAAAAATAGTAAATATGGAAACTACAAATATCAAAAAATTTGAAAGCAGAACTAATAGTGCTATTCGACTATTATCTTTTTTAGAAGCTAAAAATGGGAAAGAATCAGAATTAGAAAGAATATTACTTGATTTAATTCCTCTTACACTTAAAGAATCTGGAAATATTGCTTATATTCCTCATAAATCATTAGAAAATCCTCTAATGTTTATGTTGGATGAGATATGGGAAAATGAAAAAGCAATCGAAGAGCATTTCAAGCAACCGCATATGATTAATATAAAAGAGAAACTAGACCCACTATTGGAAAGACCTTTTGAGTTAAAGAGATATCACGAAATAATTTTTTAAGTTAATAATAAAAAAATCCGGATTGACAAAAAACGATGTTGTTATAATTCTAACTTAATATCACACATGGTTTTTATTGTTAAATAATAAGCTTAAACAATCAGACTCAAATTATATATACAATAAAAAATTAAATTATTATTGTATTAGCAAATGATTATGATACCAAAAATAGATAATAATATTAATTATGATTGTGAATAATACTATTCTAAATCACCTAGTGGATCTATGTATTCTCCAGTTGGTAAGGGCATATTTCTATCAACTTTATAAATAAACAATTTAGTCGAATCTAATCCTAAAATAACATTTCTACCTACAGTTTGAATTTTTGATAAAAGAATATCCTATCTATTATTTCCTTCTCCAAATACTATAATTTTTAAAAAAAATTAGATAAAATATTTAATTGGAACTTTAATTTTTGCTCTTCTTCCACTATCTATTAATATATTATTTATTTTCTATAAGAGGATAAATGCAAAATCCATTAGTATAGCAGTAGGATTTTGAATAGGAGTGGTTTATTGTCTATATGGTTATAATAAATTTGACAAAATATTTTTTGATTCATTTAATGTAATCTTCAATTAAATAAAGAATCAGCATAATTAATTAATACTATAGGTATAATAATGACTTTATCCTCTTGATAGATTGGAAAACTCTTTTCTGATCACAAAGTTATTTTTATTAAACCAAAAAAAATTTCTATTTTAACATAGTAAATATGCCTTCCTTATTCACATATAATAAAATGTCTAATCATATTCAATAACAGACTTTAAAAATCCAAACCTTTTATACTCATCAACCACAATTTTAGATAAATGTTTAGTTATATCTCGTATACCTAGGATGCTTACAATTTCTTGATTGTCTTCCAAAACCGGAAGTCTTTTGATTTTATTATTAGTCATTTTCTGTGCTGCTGTTTCAATTGAATCATAAGACATTGTTGTAATTACTGGCGAAGACATTATTTTCCTAAAATTAATTTCATTAGGCAAAATATTTTTTATACAAACTTTTTTTATAATATCTCGTTCAGTTATTATTCCAATTGGAAAGTTTTGAGAATTCATCACAAGAACAGAACCTATTGTATTTTTTACCATTAATTTAGATATATCTAATGCAGTTGATTCGGAATTTGATTGTATACTAATTACATTTTTCTTTGGCATTATTTCGCTAACTGCACTCATAACATTATTGAGGCATAGCTACTTTTTTAGTTTACTTGTATTGTGTTGTTATAATTATTTTATTTTTTTAAAATTAATCTGAATTTTCAGAGAAGAAATTAACTATAAAAACATGAGCTTCAATCGAAATTGCATCGTTTGCTAGTTCGTAGATAATTTACTTCATTTTAGTGTTAATCAAGATTCTTATTCTAAATATTTGCATATGCAATGTTAATAATTATTTCTATGATGCTAATCATTACATATACTCTAATCAGACCAGTAAGGCTTTTTTGATATATCAGTCTATAACTCTAATTAGAAAATACAATACAATAACAAAAGTATTGCAAAAGAATTACAAACAAAATTAATGTTTTTAATTAATATTTGAAATAAAAATTTTTCAATTAAAATAAAACGTAAACTATAATTATAAGGAATAGAACAAAATTTATAAAAGATCTCACAAAATGAGAATGTAACAATAATTATTAAATCAGTTTAATTTTTTACTAATATACTTAATTTTTTATTATAAGAAAAGATTTTAGGAAGTCTGATTAGCCATCCATACACTTTGCATTATTTTTCCAATTTGTTCTAATTGATAAATTTGCATATCGCCACTTCCTGGATTAGTTACAAGCGTACTTCCTCTTGGAAGATTTTCTAATGCTTTAATAGAAAGGCTTTTCATTTCCTTCTGAAAAGAGTCTATTGCTGTTTCGGTTCCATTAGTTAAAGTCTGATTATTAATAAACAAAGCTTTGAAATTATCAGGTATACTTGATAACTTTAGATTAATCCCTTCTTGAGCTATAACGTTAATATATGAACTCAAAAAGGCTATTAAAATTGAAGTCAATATTATACCAACGAGTAATTGCTTAGCCGCTTTATCAGAGGATTTGAACATATACAATAGAAGTATTTTATACTATATATATAGATAAATAAATTATCTAATTTTTATAAGTATTACAGACTCTTAGAGCCTATCCGAAAACACCTCCTCTCTTATATGTTATCCAAGCACACGCAAAATGTAATATCGCAATATAGTTATCTTCCTTCTTTTCCCATCTAATCAATAACCGCCTGAATCTATTCATCCATGAGTGTGTTCTCTCAACTACCCATCTTCTTGCTCTATATTTTGGTATCCTTCTTCTCTTCTTTTTGTTACCATTATTGTATTCTTCTCCTCCTCTCTTGCAAATATGCATGGTATAACCATATTCCTCAAGTAACTCGTATACTTCAGGATAGTCATAACCCTTGTCAAGACAGATGTGTTGTTGTTGAATATCTGTTATAGATGATGATGATGGTCTGCAAACCACTATACTCTGAAGAGTTGCTTTTGTCATCTTCATATCATGTCTGTTAGCACCATCTAACAGTAATTCCAAGAGGAATGCCCTGACCATCTACAAGAAGGCTACGTTTGGTACCTGATTTACTTCTGTCTGTGGGATTTGGTCCTGTAACTTTTTTCCCCCAAGAGGTGCTTTTGTTATTGCACCATCCATTGATTGCCATTTCCAGTTGATACCAACTTTTTTATCATATATTTTTAGACCATCAATCCACATACGTTTGAATACGCCATCTTGTCTCCATTCCTGAAACCTGTCATGTACAGTACTGGATGCACCAAGACTTCTTTGTGGTAATGCTTTCCACTGACATCCAGTACGTGTAATGTAGAAGATAGCATTCATTGCCTTTCTATCATCCATTCTAGGACGACCACTTTTCTTCTTATTTCTTTTTGTCTTTGGTAAAAGAAGAACAATCCTGTTCCATAATGCGTCTGGTATTTCATATGATGAATCAATTCCAGAAGTTATAGATATCAAATAAATATCTCATAAAGTTTAAGATACTAAATAGATTTAGCTTTGTCTAATGAGTCTGTTATACCATAACTAAAATACTGTAAACTACTTTTCGGATAGGCTCTAAATAGTAAGAAAGTAATTTATAGATTTAGGAGTTTAAATCAGAAAAAGATTTTTTATTCCTTCAACTATATATTCCACAGCAATAGCGGCTATAATAACGGCAAATACTCTCGATACGGCTCTGTTCAGATAAGCAGCAAAAGCTATAGCTGAGAATGTTCTAAATACACTATGAAAATTAAATTTGAAAGAAATAAAACATCTACTATTATCGTAATGTATTCTCTTTATCTATACTTTCTTGGTCTAAGTTTAAGAAATACTTCCAAGGCATTAGTGATATTTAGAGACGAGAAGAGAAGTTATGTTTCTGTTTGGAACTGGATTCAAAGATTTGGATCCTGTCAGATCTATAAAAGAAAAAGAGTGTCTGCCTTTATCATAGACGAAACAGTTATTCAAATCGGTAACCAGCATTTCTGGCTATGGTTTTGTATTGAACCAATTCATAGTTCAGTGCTTGGAATATACATTTCAGAAGAGAGAAATATGCTGATTGCTGAAAAATTTATTAGATCTCTTGTATCAATCTATGGAAAACATATTGTATACACAGATGGAGGTTCATGGTATGATGAAGCATGTAATGTAATTGGATTAAAACATTATCTACATTCTTCAATAGAGAAAAGTCTAATGGAACGGGTTAACCAGTATTTCAAAGACAGAATAGAAAGTTTTGACGACTATTATCCATGTATGCAAATTGAATGTAATCTATTACATGTACATAACTGGATACAATTCTTTGTATCCATGTATAATGATACAATAGCAAATAATAATAATTGTTTTGAGTTAGAGGAGGTGAGAATATTATCTTAAATTAACAGAGCCCTTCATTGTAATAAAATTGGTGATGATGATGCTAATAATCCTAAACCAGATGAGATTTTTCTTGCTGTTGAAAATGGTAGATTTCATATCTTTGGACCAAAATCAATGGTGAATAAAAGTGATTGGAACGTAAATGCAGATATTCAATTTAATAAACAAGCTATAATAAGTTTCTATGACAAAGATATGATACGTAATCTAAGTACTATCAAACACTTTAGAAAATACGTTATTGAGGAAAATGAAATTCATGATGCACCAAAAAAATTAGTTTTGCTGCTACTAATAATAATACAAATTATATTTTGACATATGAAATAATATAGGCATAGTAAGTACTGTTACTATACTATATGATAATTAATTTTAAAAGAAGTTTATAATAGTAAAAGCTATATACAAGCTAGTAGTATATCTATAATAGATTCTTGTTTTAGCACCTATATGGGTATTACTCTCCAGACATAGTAGACTTTATTTTAGAGATTCTAATATGATATTTTAAAATAGTAGTTAGAACTAAAAAATTTATACAATATTGTATAATGTAATCTAATCTTATTTAAATAACAATATTGCCCAAATGAACATTATTATAATTAGTTTATTAACTACCATACTTCTTTTTATATATTGTTATATTGTTGAGAGACTATAGAACACCTTTTATTACTATTTTTCCAAACTCTTTATCTGACATATTGTTTCTTATCTCCATCAACTTTAAAGCATCATTTCCTACTAGATATCTTAATTCTGATAATGATGATTGATTTTCTGCTGATATAATTGCTTTTAAAATGACATTTGCTACTTCTATTGGAGGAGAACCACTTTCAAATCTAGGCTTAAACCTTGAAATCCTCTTTTGTGTCATTTCTACATATGGTGAATTAGAATCAGTAGTATTGACTCTTTTACCTATCTTTAAATTATTATCAAAATTAGTTTTAATTACACCAGGTTCTATAAGTATAACCTTTATTCCAAATTGCTCTATCTCATAAGCCATAGATTCAGATAATCCTTCTAAAGCAAACTTTGAACTTACATAAGCAGAAGTGAGAGGAAATCCTATTTTACCAGCTATTGAGCTTATATTTACTATTGTACCACATCTTTGTCTTCTCATTATTGGTAATACTGCTTGCGTAACTCTTATAACACCAAATACATTAGTTTCAAATTGTTCTTTGAATTCTTCAATAGAAAGCTCTTCAAATGGTCCTACTAATGCATATCCTGCATTATTAACTAAAACATCTATTCTTTCTTGTTCGTTTGTTATCTTATGAATTGCTTCTTTAACAGATTCATCATCAGTGACATCAAGTTGTAAAATTTCAAGCGATAGTTTTTTTTCTTTTTGTTTTAAATTATTAATTACTTTAGTAGATTTATCAAGGTTACGTATTGTTGCATAGGTGTAAAAGCCACTTTTAGCTAATAACAAAGAGGTTTCAAGTCCTATACCAGACGAACTACCAGTAACTATTGCAACCTTCTTCTTCTTATTTCTGTCATTATTCATTTTACTACTATTATCTCATTATAATTAAGTTAATATTGTGTTATTTTCATTATAGATTTTGCCGATATTTGATACTGCTTAGTATTTCTGTATGCATCAGTTTAATTTTTTATTTCTTTTGCTATCTCTGTTTCTTGGTTTTAAAATCAGAAAAATTTAGTAAAATTTGATGTGTGTAGTTCATAAAGTTATCGCCTATACCTGCAGAATCTTCTAAACTCAAATATAAAATAATGAAAGGAATTTTTTTATTTTATAGTCTTCCATTACATTTAAGATTATAAAAAGAAAATAATCAATAATATCTTTTTCTAGTCTATGTATTGGTCATTGTTACATTGCTTTAACCATTGGTCAAGATTTGGCATAATAGTGCATACACAAATAAGGTATTTATTAATTTGAGAGATACGTTATTGATTAATATGATATACAATAAATTATTTCTTATAGTGCCCACAGTAGTAATACTTGCAACCGTCATTACTTTAGTAACATTTACCATTCCAACCTTTGCACAATCAGAAGGAACAAACCAAACTATGCAGGATGTGAGGCAATCTGCAAATCAAACTATGGAAAGTGCAGCTCAATTAGCTAACCAGACAAGTGAAGAAGTTCAAGGAAATGCTAGTGATATTGGTTCTAAGATAACCGAAGGAGCAAAGGATGTAGTTGGAAGTATTGGCGAAAAATTACAGGATTTAGGAAAGTAATTCCACTTAACTTTTTTACAACTATTAATAATTTTTATAATTTAACTTTTCTATTACATCTACTATTTAATAACATAATTAGCTGTTGTACTTACCAACATAGGTTACAATTTCATTTACTGACATGGGTAACACTTTCTAGTTCTGCTAGGGAGTGTATGAAAAATAGAATTACAAACAAAATATAATTTAATTCATGAGAAAGATTTGACTGGAGATACAGTAACTGATATCTGTGCTAGATACCAGATATCTACAAAGACATATCACAAGTGGAAGAACAGGTACCTAA
>CAWIYT010000120.1:0-38204 GCA_963840085.1 uncultured Nitrososphaerales archaeon | reverse complement strand
CAGCAATAGTAAGCTCTACCATTTATTTCTTGATCAAATTATAAGAACCAAAAATATAGATGTAATAAAAATTAGAAAAGAAACCATCGATCCTGTCTAAACATTGACGGACAAAATATTTTAATATCTGCTATTAGAACCCACATTTGATGGATAAGGGTTCGAGTCCCACTCGCTGCGTCAAACTCGTGGTCATATTTTTGTTAATCAAGGTCTATTTATATAGATGAAACAATTTTCTATATAATGAAATGAAAAGTATATAGTCAATAGTATTAATCTTAATATGACTTAACGATAAATTTAGTATATATGTCTTCAACTAAAAAAGATGATATAAAAGAAAGTACCAATCAATTTAAGGAAACAACAGACAGATATCTAGAACAACAGAGACAACAATATAAGGATACAGCATCCAACCTCTCTCAAACTACAGAAAAAATTAATCAAAGTATAAATAAATTTCAAGAGGATAATAGAAGAATCTTTGAAAAGAATGCAGATACTTTCAGGAAATCTCAAGAACAGATCAGCAAAACAATACAAGAAATATCAAACAATGCTATAGAATTACAAAAGAATGTCTTTAATACATATCAATCATCATATAGTCAATTCTTTGATAACATCAATAATTCATACTGGAAAAATTACAATATACCAGAAAGATATTCTGAAATATATAACATATTAAATAAAAACATACAAGTTTATACAGTCAATGCCACAAACTTCATAAATGAAATCACTGTTGGCGGTATTGAGAATTTTAATAAATCAATAGAACTCACACAAAGATATTACAACGACATCTTACAAAATAACTTTAATTATGCAAGAAGAATAGAAAGATCATACAATAGACAATAAATAAAAAATAAAAAAATACAAATTTTTTCCTTTTTGACAAATTATAATATTGTTATTTTATTCCTAAAATTTTAATTAAATACTACTCTCTGATCATTAATAAATTTTTGATAAATTGATAAAGATTATTTGCTCTATAGATTAGATGGTATTCTATTTTTGCTTGTACAGCTTAATTAAAATCGCAAATTCAAAATTCAAATAAAATTCAAATTAATAGTCTAATGATAAAAGTATAGAAATCAATATCATATTTTCTAGGATGAATTTGATTATTGGATAAATTCTTTGAATTCTCCAAATTAATCTACTTCAAATTCTTCTATATACTTATCAGAAATATTATCTCCTTTAACTTTTTCAATATATTCTAATGCTTTTTTTTCTGAAGAAAATATTTTATCTATACTAGTAGATTTATTACTATTTTCTCTTTCATTCCATACAATCCAAACTTTCATTGTCATAATTCTAAATTAATAATCTTATATTATATTTACTCGATGATTTAAAAAGACCATAAGATATTTTTTATGATATCTTCGAGGGTGAATTATTGAATAATTTAAAATTGAAATTACAGAAGTTTTGAAGGAAAAATTTTCGATAATTTAGATCATACTTCAGTAAATAATATAATTAATTTGATAAGTTGGACCTTCAAAACCAAAAAAAATCAATTTATCGTATATAAAAATGATATATCTATGCTCTATAATAATCGAGAAAAGTTACAAAAGATTAGCGATATTGGAATAGGATATAATGGCAACAACGTTGTAAAGGGACAACACTATCTGGAAAATCTTCGATCTAAAAGCAAATTCAACAATGACTATCAATCTACTATCAACGAAGAAGACTATGATCCAAATAGGAAATTTTAGTTTAAACAAATATCTTTAAGCAACTGTTAATTTTAGATAACATATAATAAAAATATAGACTAGTAAAATCAATATAGTATTTTGCAATATGTTAAATATTGGTTTGGTTACGCTTACTAAAACAAGTAATTTTGTTAATCTACTTTCTCAAAAATATATTTTTATTTTTATTACATTATTATTACTTGTATATTTTGATTCATCATTTGTAGATCTTAGTGAAAGATTCAATCTACCTGCAAATAAAGCCTTTCTTATTGGAATTTTCTTAATTTTTGTAAGCCTTTTCATATTTATTAACATGTTACTAATATTTACAATAAAAAATGTATTTTTAAAAAATTATAGTATTTTAGGAGATAAAGTAAAAATCATACACAATTTTATTGTTATATATCTAATTACAATTAGTTTATTAATTACGGTTCTTTTTTCTGAAATGATTATATATAATAGTTATAGCATTTATTTAATTTACTCTCTACTAATCATTACTCATTTTACTGGCATTTATTTTAGTGTCTGGGGAACTATAAAATTTTTTAATTGGTTTAAATCTAATAAAGACAAATTATTATTAGTATATGTTATATCATTTATTACATTTAGTGTCCTAATTGCTCTTTCGTTAGTATATACTTTTACTGAACTTGGAAACTCTCCTGAAACAATAACACCTTCAGACCTAAAAAGAACAATTCATGTCATATCAGTTAACCTTTCTGAAATCTATCCCTTTTATAGAATATCATTTTTTATCACTTTTTGTTCTATTTGGGTCTTAACTGCTTTTCTTTTATATGATTATTTTGGTAGAAATAATCGATTAAAATTTTGGCTTATTTTATCAATTCCCATGATATTTTTCTTGATAGAATTTTTTCCCGTTACATTAAAACTTTTGATAAGTTTATATCAATTAAATCCATCTCTCTTTTTACCTTTCTATACAATACTTTCTACCATTATTACTTTTATAGGTGCCACTATGGTTAGTATAACATTATGGTTACTAATAAGAAAGATACCAAACAAATCATTTAGAAACTATTTGATCTTAGTTGCATTTGGATTATTGCTGGTTCTAATATCCACTCATGAAACATCTTTTCCCCGTTTTCTCTTTCCTCCTTTTGGACTAATTACAATTTTATTTATAGGATTGGCAATTTATCTTCTTTTTATGGGATTTTATTCTGCATCACTTCATATTAGTAAAGATATGTCTTTAGTTAAGAATTTTGCAAACAGAATTCACCAATATGGATTTTTTAGAAATATTGCAAAGTCACAATTAGAACAAGATATTAAAGGAATAATGACTAAAGCGTTACAAAGTAATGAATTTGATATAAGGCAAAAAGAAAAAGAACATCAACAAGAACTTGAAAAAGAAGATATAGAAAAACTTTTTCAAATTGTAAAAAGAGAATTAGAATATAAAAGATCAAACAATAATAAAAAGAAATAACGCTATGATAATATTAGCAGACTTTTAGTTTTGCTTCACATAAGTAAAACCTAAAATATCATAAATCATACTAAATTCCTTATTAGAAATGGAAAAACTATCTAATAAAATAACAATTAAAATTTTATTATTAATTTTTAGTCTACCACTATTATTTTTCTCTATTACAAATGTCTTGGCAATAGAATCAATAGAAGATTACGTTTTTGAACCAGATTCTAAACCTTATAATCGCACATATGGAGAATGGGAGGCAAAATTTTGGGGATTGCATGTCAATCTTCCACCAGATAAATCACCAGCATCTCCTAATTACAAGCCAACTGAATGTCTATTATTAAAAGATGAAAATATGACTTTTCTTTCTGATTTTTACAGTGAAATAGAATATCGTAACTATAACTGTAAAATTTCTCAAACTCCAATTGCAATTCCTGCATTAACTGAAGGTTGTAGTTATGGAGAGTTTGAAAATCCAAATGATAAGATCATAGAGGATTGTGTTTATTCTCATAATCCTTATGCAGTTGTAAAAGTAACAATTGATGGAAAAGAAATACCTGATATTGATAAATTTAGAATTACATCAGATTGGTTTATTTTAAATGTCACACAGAAAGATAATCCTTATGATATCAAACTTGGATCTCATAAAGCAAAAATAAATGCTATAATGCCAATCATAAAACCATTACCACCTGGTCAACATGAAATAAGGACAGAAGTATTCCAAGATATTCCATCCATAATTATGAGCGATGTTCCATTACATCGTGTAATAACCTATAATCTAATTGTTGAATAGAATTGAAGATAATAAAAAAATCTCTAATTATTTTAGTAAATCTCTAATAGTTATAGGATAAACTAAAGATAAAAGTCATTTATTGACTACATTATGTATTTTTTGGATTTTGTATATTCCGATTCTGAACTACAAAATTGTGTCAAAATCAGCAGTTGACTATCCTCCGAGCCCGTTAATCAATTGGTTTCATAAATTAAAATTAAATTATTTTCTAAAAAAATAAAATAATTAACAGTAAAATAAACTCATCTTCTTTCTTTCTTAAATTAAACGGTTAATAATTGTCTCTAATCTTTATAAAGAACACCACTGTTTGAATAAGAGAATGTAAAAATGTCTACTACAAAAGATAAAAATATATTGATAGTAGATGACGATGAAGATCTCACTAATCTATATGAAACATTTTTAAAATATGATGGATATAAAGTAGATGCTTTTACCGATCCTATTGATGCTTTGTACTCTTTAGAAAAAATGTATATGATCTTGCTTTACTTGATTTGGAAAAGCCGAAAATGAATGGTATAATATTATCTCAAAAATTGAAAAATATAGATCCTACTCTATTATTTTGTTTTATTACTGCTGCAAATAAAGAATACATAGAGAATCTGAAGAAAAACAATCCAGATATAGAAAAGATTGTTATATACAAACCACTTTGGTTAAACGAACTTAGAACTAAAGTTCATTCACTTTTATTCAACCAACAACAATAACAAAAAGAAGACAAAGATAAATTATTGATGATGTTAATATGACCAATAAGTAGAATGTAAAAGAAAATCTTGGCGAAGGTTCTAATTTTTCAATTAACCGAATATTTTAATACTTGAAAGCAGAACCCACATTTGATGGATAAGGGTTCGAGTCCCACTCCCGGCGTCTAACTCGCGGAGTTCTTAAGAATTTTACTAAAAATTTTAGTATGAGAAATAGAATATATTGTTAGAATAATTTCAAGAAATAGAATGAAATATTGTAAAGTTTATATAATGATATTGTGAAAGAATATTTGCAGTCAATATTCAAATGAGTATGGATCATTATTATACGATTGACTGTTTGAATATTAATGCCAAAACACAAGTTTGAGTTAGTACTAATTTAATTCGTTATTACACAATTGATTAGTTGAACTTTGAAATCATTGCAACTGGTAAAAATACAAAATCGACCATTTGTGTGTATACCGTATGTTGAATTAGTTTTTGATTATATTTTTAACAAAAATTTCTTTTCTATCTTTATTGTTTCTATTGTCTTTAGACATAATAAAAAGAGTTTCATATAGTATTTAATCCTTTGAAATCATTGTTGTAATGGACTAGGCACTAGATTTCTTAATCCTGAATAACTAAAATATATAAAAAATAGAATTTTTATCTTAATGACAAAAAAAGCAATTATCATTGGTGCAGGCATTAGTGGACTATGCATAGGTGCGATATTGGCAAAGCATGGAATAAATGTAGAAATTTATGAAAAGATGTCTAAGGTTGGTGGTAGAACAGCATCTACTATTTTCAAAAATCATATACTTGATAATGGCTTCCATATAATGCCATTTTATAAAAAATCTTCCCTTTATGAAGTTCTCAAGTTATTGGATATTCATAATCTTTTAAAGCTCTCTAAAGTAACAGAAATATCTTTTTATCATGAAAACAAATTTTATAAATATCCAAAAGGGCTATTAGATTTTCTAACTTTATCGTTATTACCATTCAGAAATAGGTTAGAAGTTTTAAAGCTAATTGTACCAATGGCTTTTGCAAGTATAAAACAAAGTGAAAAAATGGATCATATTCCATTAACTAATCTTACTAATAAATTAGATAAAAAATCAAATTCTTTTTTTGATGCAATATGCATGTTAACTTTTGCAGACACTCAAGAACATGTAGCAGTAGGTGAGTTTATTCGTACAATAATAAAGTCAAATCCATTCAGAGGTGGTACAAGTGAATTTGGTTATCCGTCTGAAGGTGGTTACGATACTATATCCAAAATATTATCTCACTATATAACATCTTTTTCAGGATCCAAAATAATTTTGAATGAACCAGTTAAAAAAATAATAGTAAAAAATGGTAGAATAGAAGGAATTGAAAAGAATATTGACTCATCATCAATTATAAAGTGTGATTGTATAATCATTTCTTCTCCTGCTTATTTAGCAATTCATGAGTTATTGGATAAAGATATTCTCGATAATAATTTTATCAACTATGTAAATAGACTAAATAAAAGTACTTCAGTAGTAGAAACTCATTATGGATTATCTGAAAATATTGAGAAACAAAGACAGATTGTATTTCCAACATCGTTATCCTCTACTACGAAAGGAATATTTTTTATATCTAATATTACCGAATCTGTGTCTCCAAAAGGAGAATATCTTGTTTTAGCAGGTACTCCAGTCACAAGAGAAGAAACATCTTCCTCAAATTGCATAACGACAATAAAAGAAAAGATGAAAAAGGATATTTGTGAAATTTATCCTAATTTCGATAAATTTTTGATATGGGAAAGAACAATGGCTTGGAAACTTGTAGAAAGTGTCTCTAAGGAACCAGGTCTAGTTTGGAAAGAAAAAATGCCTCACATGATAGATGATGTTAAAGGTTTATTTTTTGTAGGAGATTCAACTATAAGCTATGGAATTGGCACTGATGCAGCTGCTCATAGTGCATTATTATGTTACCCAAAGATCTTATCATTTTTAAAGAGAGATAGTGAAAATGCCTTCACATAGTATTAAGTTTCTGTATTTGAGGGTTTTATAGAAATTCAAAAATGAAATATGATTATTATGTATGATAAAAACAAATAAACATTACAAGTTCAGATCAGAAAAGAGAAATATTCAAAATATGGTTGTGATTCGTTTTCATAAATTTATAAATCCTTGACCAAACCTATAAGATAATTTTGAAATAAGGATAAGAAATTAAATGTTATTTGTGCAGGAAATTTATCAAAGAAAATGAATTATTATTTTAATTCAAGATATTACTAAAAAAATATTATAATAATAACTAATATTATAGTTGGCACTAGATACTATAACTAGGGATTTGTTATAAACAGAAAGTGAATAAATTACAATATTATATGGTCTATATTAGGATAAAAAAAGTTAAAAATATTGATTATGCATATATAGTTGAAAGTAAATGGAATAAAGAAAAAAGAACATCTCAACAACTTACAAAGCAATATTTAGGTCCGCTATCTCAAATAAATATCAATAAAATTCCAGAAGAATATCGAAATGAATCTGCAATTATAAAATTTTTAGATTCCCACAATCTCAATTTTGAAAAATCTGTAAAACTTAAAGAGTCGTTACAGAAGAAGTTGTACGAAAAATTGAAAAGTTACGAATTAAATGAATTGATCAGTATATACAATGAATATACCAATTCTGTTTATTCATTATTAGATTTCTATGAGAAATTATTGATACCTATATTACATAAGATAGGTGATCAATGGGCAAAAGGAGAAATAGATATTGCAACAGAACATATATGCAGTAATGCAACGATTACTTTAATTGATCTAATTAATCAAAAAAATATTAATAAAAAAATTTCTAAAAGCTCATCAACTGATAAACCAATAATATTATGTACTCCAGAAGGAGAACTTCATAGTATAGGTTGTAAAATAATTGAATCTTTATTGCTTGAAAAAGGCTATGAGGTTTATAATATTACTTCACCTCTTCCGACAAATTCTATTGAATCATATTTGTATAATATCGATCCCAGTATAATCATCATATCTGTTACTTTAGAAGAAAATATTAAATCAGCCATTAGATTCATACAAGAAATACGTCAATCTTTTATTAATATACCTATAATTGTTGGTGGTAATGCAATAAAATTTATATCGAAATCTCAAATTGAATTATTAGAGAAATATGATAAGGTTTATCTTAATCTCGAAAAACTTAATGATATGATTACTTATATAAAGACATTAATGAATACATAAGATCATTTTCCTAATGATTTATACAAAGAGTATATTTTTTAAAGCTCTTAAATGAAAATTTGGGCACTAGAATAAATATATTCATGAATTATTATTACTATAATTAAAATATAATTTTGATTATGAATCAAGAAAGCAAAGGAAGACAAACATATAAGAAAAGTGTTTTTATTTTTAGAAGAGATCTAAGAATAAAGGATAATACAGCATTAATCAATGCGATATATTATTCAGATTCAATTTATTGCCTTTTCATTTTAGATAGTAATATATTACAATCAAAATTAATATATTCTTCTTTTTCTTTACCAATAGATCCTGATTTGCTTTTAAAAAGGAGACAAAGAAGGAAACATTTGCTAAGATTTTTAAAAGAATCTTTATTGGACCTTCAAAAACAGTTTCATAAATTTTCTATAGAGAAAGATGACTTGCACAAGAGCAAAAACAATGATAGTATATCGTCTAAACTAATTTTATTAGTTGGAGATCCAGCATCTACAATAAAAAAAATAATACAAACAGATAAAGAAATTGAAGCAGTTTTTGTTAACAGAGACTATACTCCGTATAGTATAAAAAGAGATCAATTGATTGAGGAAATTTGCAAAATTCATAATATTGACTTTATTGATTGTCCAGATATTCTTATTAATGAACCAGAAGAATTATTAAATTCAAATAATCAACCATTTAAAATATTTTTTCAATATTATAACAAGGCAATTGAAAGACCATTAAGAAAAGAAAGCTCTTTTAAGATAACAAAATATAACAATAATATTATCAGTTTTGATAGCAACAAAAAATTAAAGAATCTTAATAGCATTGAAAGAATTGATAATCTTGAGAAATTCTTCTCTCAAATTATATCTAAACAAACTCCCATTAACAATAATCCTGATTTATCATCATCATCATTATCATCACCACTGATCGGAACAAGGAAGAAATATCAAGAATTGATATTAGAACTAAAATATAAATTTAAAAATAATAATAATCCAGATATTAAAAAAAATTTATTAGACAACACAACAAGTCATTTGTCTCCCTACCTTAAGTTTGGAATATGTTCCATTAGAGAAGTGTATTCTGCAATACAAAAAGAATTTGGATATAATCATCCTTTGCTAAGACAATTGTATTGGAGAGATTTTTTTGTATATATAGGATTTCACTTTCCTTTTGTATTTAATAATCCTTTTCAAGAAAGATATAGAAGAAGCAAAGATGTAATAAAATGGAAAAATGAACCAAAAAAATTTGAATTATGGTGCAAGGGAAAAACAGGTTTTCCAATTGTAGATGCAGGAATGAGAGAACTGAATGAAACTGGTTATATGCATAATAGAATAAGGCTGATTACTGCATCTTTTTTGGTAAAAGATTTACATATTGATTGGCGATATGGAGAAAGATATTTTGGATTCGCTGTTATTTCTGAATGTTTCAGCTACTAATTAACAAAGGATTTTCATAAATCTTTCCTTTTTTGTCTTTGTTCTATTATTATGAATAAACTCGAATGTTTTTGAATATGTCTGTAAATTGTACTTGTTTACGCCCATGAACTTTCTTATCCATATCTGATACAAGTTACTTCTGCATTCACAGTTATTCACGTGTACAATACCATTTGCATATTCTTTCTGCGAATGGATTACACTTCTGTGTACGAATCCATGTTCTTCCAATTGGTCATATGCACTATATTCATCTGTAAATATGGTGGAACCATATTCAACTCTGGTACAGACAATATCTAAAGAAGTGACTGTAGTAAAGGAACATCAAAATATGTCATTCCATTTCTCTGATGAATACACGTAATCATTGGATGATCCTTGTAAAATGTCCCTCTACCTCTCCAAGGCTTTAGCCCTCTTTTCCGGGGTTTTCTTCCTGCTGTTTTTATTATCTCATCATGATATGATCTTCCTTTCAATCCTGCCTTGATATAGAATTCATCACCCTCGACCTTACCATCGAGTTTAGCGTAAGAAGAAGAAGAAATTTTTTCCATAACTGTTCTGATAAATCTGTAGCATCTTGGATATGGTACCACTACCTCAAGCGATATCTCTCTTATTGAACAGCCAGGCCAGAGTACAAAGTACAGGTACAGTGCCAGAAACCAAACCTTCAATGGTGTATGCGAATAATGAAATACTGTACTTGTTTTGTCATTGAATCCTCTTTCACACTGCTTGCAAAAGTACTTCTGATATGATCTGTAAAGACCATCCTTCTTTACGTTATTGGACTGGCAACGTGGACATATTACATAGTCATTCCATCTAATCTTTCTCAGTAAACTGGTACACCAATTTTCATCAGGAAGAGATGTGGTTAAAGTAAACACATCTTAATTAGGTGTTATCCAGCTTTAAGCTTGGCTGAAACATTTGTCAATAAGAGCGTTTGGATTAAAACTTGTTGATTATGATCCCTCTATTAACAACGGCAATTGGCAATGGGTGGCTTCAACTGGATGTGATGCTCAACCTTTTTTCAGAATCTTTAATCCATGGTTACAACAAAAAAAGTTTGATCCGGCTTGTATTTATATAAAAAAGTGGATTCCTGAACTTAAAGAGGTTCCTATCAATGTAATACATGAATGGTATAATGTTAATTCGGTAATTGACAAATCTGCTAATTCATCTCCACTTAGAGACTATCCTAAACCAATAGTGGAACACCAAAAAGAAATGATAATTACAAGAGAATTATATGATATTTAATATATATGACTAATAACAAATCATAATTATTAGATTGATATTACTTGGTCAAGAATGAGTCCTCTGCTTCTAGCAGAGTTCTGCTACTATGTATTTAGCTTTTATTAGTAAAATCATTCTTTCTATTATTTTTTAATATTATCTCCGTTCTTATCTTGATTATTATTCTCTATATCTATTGATCTTTCTTGTTGTTGTATCTTGTAGCTTATTTGCTTAGTAGTATTATAACTAATATCTCTCATTATTTTCTTGTTCTTTATCATCTTCCATTAAAAGACCTTGATAAAAACGGGTAACTTTATTAATCTCCTTTTAATTGTGAAATGTTATATTTCATTATTATTGTTATTATTTAATTTAAAATAAAAAGATGATGTAGTTTGGTTATTGTTTCTATTTTATTATCTCATTTTTATAGCTACCTTTGTGTCTAATTTCATTCTTTTTATTTGATTTCTCACTATTAAAGCAGAAACCATTGCAGCTCCACCTAATGCTACACTTGCAATAGCAAATATTTGACCACCATCGATCACACCTAAACCAGTTACTCCATATGTTCCACCTGACAATATATAAGTTATGTTCTTTATGAAATTCATATGATATTATACTATTTTGCAATATATAAACTAGTGGCTAATTATATTTAATAGTGCTAACTTATCCTGTAAGAAATACTATTAGGCACTATGTCATGTTCATAGGCACTATTTATATAGGTCTTTATTATAAAACTTATATGCTAACTGAAAATAGTTATCAAAATTCATCATCCATGCTGACTCCCCCTCTCTTGAAGGGTCTATTCAATTAATAAATAACAGTTCTGTGGCATTGTAATGTTTAACATTAATTATTCAACCTATGACAAAAATAATAACAAGATTAAGAATATTCTTTTATCTATTAGAAAAGAACAACAAAGTAGAATTGGCCAAAGTATTCATCCAACGTACAATGAGTTTCAAGAAAAGTTAATAGAGATTATTGATGGAATTTTAGTAAACATTACGCAATTTAATGAAGACGATATAATAGACAAGATTATTGATAAGCTTCAAAGAGAAAAAGATACTGTCTTATATAAGAAGAAAAAAGCACTTGAAAGAATTGAGACACTTAAACATAGATTAGAGGAAGAATGTATTAATTATCTTCTTTACATTATCAACGATATTAAAGAAGACGTTATTGATAAATAACTAATAGTAATTCTGTAACATACAGAATCAAAAATAGTGAGCCCTAGAAAACTACAGGCCCGTCGGGAGTAGAGTCCTGCATGTAGTAGGGTTCAATTACATAGTATTTAGCTTTTATTATTAGAAACTAAAATCTGTAAAATTTTATTGTGAACAACGATTAGATTTTTAAAATTATTTTAGCTTTATGAATGGTATTCATATTTAATATTATCTTTAGACTTATATAATAATTATGGAAATTACTCAAACAAACATAAATGAATTTTATAATCTAGTTCAAGGTCAACTTAGCAAAATAACTACAAAAGAAGGATTAGATATTAATAATCTTGTAAAGAATATAATGAAAAATTTAGACTATCTTATATCTTCTGAAACTTATGAACCCCAAAAATGTCTTATTCGTTACGGGAGAAATAATTTGGAGATAAAAATGTGGATTTTTAGTCTAATATGTATGTCTTGGACACTAATGAATCTAACAAATAAAGTTAAAGAAGGACATTGTTGTAACATAGATCATCAACATGGAGATCAAAATCCACGTGAATGTTTCGACGGAAGAAAATTCCATTATTCTATTTATCAAAAATGCATTAAATCTTTCTATGACAGTTTAGCAATTATAGAAAAAGACTAGACAAATATCAGTTCTAATAACCCAAGGTAAAGTAATAGTATAATCTATTTTGCTGTGTTATGTTACATGTAGAGCCTCAAAACTTTATTATAAAAATAGTATTGAATAAATGGCTTATTAATAATTTCAAAATCTGTACTTAAATTTTAATGTCATAAAAGTAAAAATATATTATTAAATAAACTTTTTTATATCGAACATCTCATTATTATTAGATGCTTAGAGTCGATATCAACACTATGTCCGGGCGCTAATTTCTAACTTTGTATATCTTTATTTACACAATATTATCTATTTGTTAAATATACATATTTGTCATTGATTGATTCTAATAGTATATATGTCTTAACGTTAATGGGAGGTTGTTGCCTAATTCGACGATATAACATACGGTGTCATCTTTATTTCTAGTCTTTTTGCGCATTGCAATCTGTTTAGAACACCCAAGTTCCATCCTATACCCATTATCAATCCAAATCTTTTCTGGTTATTCTTTAATCTGAATCTGCAATATAGCTGATGATGTTCTGTTTCCTCAGCTCCAAATATTCCTTCTATTAATCCCCTGTAATGATATTGTGATAGGTTAAAAGCATTGTAATATTCCATCTAATGATTCTTGTAAAATAATAATTAATTTGACCAATTAATTTTATAACAACTGCTTTAGCTAACCATAAAGTAGCACATACTGTGTGGAATATCTACCTCAGAGAAATAAGCACAGAGGAGATGAATGACCTTTACTGGTTGTTAGATAACGATTCAGAAGCAGGCTATCGTGCTAGAATTATTTTACTCAGAGATGGATACACAGTACCTGAGATAAGAAGAATTACAAATCATCACGATAATAACACACGTAAATGGATACACAGATTCAATGAAAAAGGTATTGATGGTATTTTATCTAGAAAACATATACGAAATGCTAACAAGATTACAGAAGATATAGAAAGAAAGATTGTGTAGAGATAGCATCTAATGATCCACGAAAGTACAGACTGAAATTCTCTACATGGTCGTTACGTGTACCTGCAGGATACATAATGGAAGAAAAGAAGTTGGTAGAGAGAGTATCAGTCATACTGAGATAAAGAATGTCTTGGTAAAGCATGGTATAGAGTGGAGGAATTCAAAGACGATACTGGGTAAAAGCAGAGATCCTGAATACGAATTAAAAAAAATAGGATTGAAGAATTAAGGTATAACACACCTCCTGATTCCGTACTGTTGTATCAAGATGAGAAAGAAGGACCGATAGCAGCAAAGACATATGGCGGTCCATCATGGTGTTCCACACAGTCCAAGATAGAAAAAGCACAGAAAGTAAAAGGAATTCTCAATACATTTGGTGTTTACGATTATACAAATGATAAGATGTATACACACTGCTATAGAAACAAGACCAGTGAGCAGTTTATAGATTTTATGCGACGTGTCGATTCCAGATATGATTCTAGCATCAAAACAATATTTGTTGTGTTAGATAATGCATCTATACACAGGTCAAAAAAGATAAGAAATGCAATAATACGTAACTATCCAAGAATAGTTCTTGTATCTCAACCTACCAGATCTCCAGAACTGAACCTTATAGAAGTAAGATGGATGTGGTTACAGAGAAAAGCAATCAATAATTCTACATTTAGAAATGAATCTGATATTGGAAAGGCAGTATCTGATTGGACATCTAACTACAATAACTCTCATGGCAATATAACTAGAAACAGTTTACATAATGAACTCATGTGTTTGTTCACATGACTGTTAACTTTGAACCTAGCCTGTATACAATAGGGATTGTCACCCAATAAAGATTTTCATATAGTCAGGGCCATAAAATATATATAAAAATAGTCAAAATACATAATTCTTCAAGATATAGACTCTACATTTAATCTTCTAAATATGTGAGTCTGGGTCATAATTCAATGAATAAACAAGTTTCAGGATCCTAACAATAGGGTACTACTAACAACTGCAATACTACTACTGCTATATTACTAAATTCTTGTATTGCTATCTTGTTAATTTGTTGGTGGCGTTGATGATAGAGTTTTTCACCAATACATCATATTCGATATAGAGTGTATTAGCTTATTTATATATTAAAAATAATATAATGGTATTTTTATTTCTAACCTGGTCCCAATTACTATATATCTTTTACATTTTATATTCTTCAATGGTAGGAATCTATCTATCTACTAGATTAGTCCACTATAATCGTTCAATGTTATAGTGATAATATCTTGATAGTGATGATGGGTTATGACGATAGACACAATTGTGATAATGATTTTGACAGCAAAAGAGAAATAATATTGTGATTGATTGAGGGTTGATAGTCTACACAATTAATAGCGATTGTATAAACAGTGATAACGTTTGTGACCGTTATGACATAAAAAGTGATAGTGATTGCTGATCTGATTAGTTAGTGATTGACGTAAAAGCGTCGATAAAGCGATATTGATAATTGTGTGACTGTCTTGATTTTTTTCGCAAGTACATAAAGATTTTTATTACCTTTAAAAATAAAATATATTTGTCAAAAAACGCATCCCACGCTATTGACAAATTTTCATAGTCTTTCTTCAAATAAAATAGTTGAGACTAAGTCATAATAATTCAATACACAAATATATTATTCCACTACTAACCAATAGAATGTAATCAATCGTTGCTATGTACCTAGCATGTATTTGATTGCTCTTGGATTATCTTTGTTAGTTTTACAGTTGTAAAATAAACAAGTATATCTGATATAATAGCAGTACTGACAATAATACTATTGCACAAGCCTTATCATATATCCTCTTGTACAGGTAATGGATCAATTCTAAAAAACAGATTTGATATGTTCTATCAACGGTTCAATTGATTTACCTCTCAACGCGAATAGATAGAGCCTGTCTAACTTTAGATTCATAAATTTCAACCAATTTTATCCTGTCAGCAGAGTAGTATTTTCATATCTCTGTACTGGACATACCAACCAACTGAAATCCCATATCTGTGCTGAGATCATATAGTTCATGATCATCATCATATCCATGATCCGCAGAAACATAGATAGGATGTTTCTCTTTTGTTATTATTGTAACAAGTAGACTTACTATTAACCTACTGTGTACATCTGCTGGTCGTCAGGTATATTTGCAGTTGTAAAATCTGCTGTCAAAGGTACAATAACAGAAGAACCAATAGTACTTGATATCAAATGTAATTTGTATCCACAAATATCCAACCCTTTGTATGGCTAAATCCCCTACCACATTGCATCTCTGTATCAATACCAGCAGAATGTGGTACTACTCCATTAGTCATAGAGGATTTATGCCAGACAGAACCTTTAGCCTTGATAAGGATAAGAGGTACTTTGTCTGTTGAAACAATATAGATGGATCAACTATTTTATCACAAAAAAAAGTCCACCCATTGCAGTAATTCTGTTTTTAATATCTCATGGAGATATTGTGACAAGACGTCTGTCAAATGTCCGTCCTTCTACTATAGGTACTCTGGCTAGTCCACATGCCTTCCTTATCTTTCTCTGTTATAGGATAAATCCATTGCAATGTATTCGTGTTTTTGTACCTACACACATAGGTAACAGATCCACTTACCAACATGGGTAACACTTTTTATCTGCTTAACTTTCTTGTTATTACTGGAATTATTTAATCTTGTTCCTTTCATGAGAAACATTTCGGATGGAGTATAACCATTGATACCAACATATGTTCTCTTGTTTCATTGTATGCTTTAACAAACAGGGAATACATTCTCTTTCCTTCTTCTATATTGTGAATATTTTCTGCTGCCAGAAACTCATTTTTTACTATCTTGTTGTATGCTTCTATCTTTCCCTGTAGTTGTGGATATCTAGCAGGTATGGATTTGTCTTTAATGTTGTTACGTTGTAGAAAATGTCTGAATATTTTAGATGTAAACTGTTTACCATTATCATGCATTACCTTGTTAGGTTTACCATTTTCCACAATGTAATTTTCAAGTACATCTAAAACGTCTATGCTCCTTTTTCTCTCAGACCATTCACTTGCTGCTTTCCTTGAACAATCATCTTCACAACTGATAAAATAGTTCTTTTTGATGCTAGAATTCTCAAGGTAAAATGGTCCTAAAATATCCATCTGTACCATTTGGTTTGGTTTTTTCATCTCAAACCTTTTCCATTTTCTTCTATTTCTGATTTTGCATTCCAGGATGTTCAAACCATGTCTTTTCAGTATCTTGTATATGATTTTGGTACTGAAGTGATATCTCCTTTAGTCTCTTTAACCTGAATCTAATACGATTACATCCAAATCTTTTTGTTATACGTAAATCCAGTATTTCTTGTTCTATCTCTTTTGTTACTTTTCCTGGTTGTATATTGTGTAGTGGTCTTCTACTTCTATCCAGTAAACCATCTATTCCATATTTTAGGTACCTCTTCTTCCACTTGTAGTATGTCTTTCTGGATATCTGATATCGTATGCAGATGTCAGTTACAGTATCTCCAGCAGTCCATTCTTTTTATGAATTAAATTAAATTTTGTTTGTAATTCTATTTTTTTCATACACTCCCTATTAGCAGAACTAGAAAGTGTTACCTATGTGTGTAAGTGAAATTGTAACCTATGTTGGTAAGTATAACATTCGTGCAATGATCTCTTGGAATCCAATCTAAACCATATACGAACAACAAAACATCTCAGGATAACACTATAGGAGAATAGACATATGGGGTCTCCCACGTTTCTTCTTGTTTTATTATTATTACGTGGCCAACGAATCAAACAACAATCAAATACAAAATACTAATTAGAATGGATGTTGATCTCTTCTTCTCCTGCTGTGCTAGTTTGTTGGTCTGTATGGTATTTCACCAAAACATCATATACACCAATAAAATAGCTTTATTCGTTATGAAAATGGAATAATTATGACCCAGCCTCAAATATGTACATATTCTTGTCATTGAGTATATTTACAATTCATCAAGTAGTAAATTTCTTTATAATATTTGATCTTAAAAAAGATACAAAAAATACAAATTATTTATTAATTTTGATTCACTAATATTTTATCTTACAACTAAAACAGGACAATGTGCAAAATTTAAAACTCCTGATGCTACACTTCCCAAAAACAGTTTCTTGAAACCAGTTCTACCTCGAGTTCCTATAACTATTAGATCTATATTTTCTCGTTCTGAATATTCAATTATTTCTTTAACAATCGATTCTTCAGCAATTACCACATCTGTTTTGAATTCTACATCAATTTTTTCTCTTAAATCTTTAAACCATTTTTGTGCTTCTAGATATGCAAATTGAAGAATTTGATTGAATGGAGAATTCATTTCATAATCTTTTTTACTCATAAAAAAATCATATCTTATTGAAGAAGGTACAATGTGTAATGCTATTAATTTAGAATCGAATTCTTTCAATATCAGAACAGCATATTCTAATGCTCTCATGGAGAATTCCGAACCATCTACTGGCACAAGTATATTTTTAAATTTGACATTGAAAGACAATACAAGTATTTAAGAATCATCAAGTAATTAAGAATTATTAATTAATATATTGCTATTTAGTACATTCAGAAAAAAAATATTTTATTAAAATAATATTATTAATAAGAATTAGCAACTAAAATTAATAATTTTTTTATTACCATGCCTCATATAAATAATTTTTTAGTAGTGTATAATTATCTTTTCTCCTTTCTTGGTTTTTCGCTAGCAAGAACAATAATAATTCTAAAGATAATCTAAAATTTTCTATTATTTTTTCAAAAAGAATTTTAAATCTTTAATATTATTGAAATATTAAAACAACAATTACAAAAAAGATATGATGATTGAGTATATACTATTAGCTATATTTTATAAATATACTTTTAGCTAAGTATATTAGATCTTTTGCGTAATTAGGAAGGAATCAAAATATTCTGAAAATTAAATTAATTTTTGTAAATTTTATAAATTTAATAACATTATTCTCTTTTATCTTAGATCAGTTATGTAATATTTTACATGGTTGCTAATTACGCAATAGATATATTGAATACATATTTACAGATAGTTACACAAATAAGCGAATCATGTCAAAAATTACCTCAAAAAAGATTTGTAAATATAGTCTTAAGGTTATTTTAAAGGCTAATATTAATTTTGAATTATTAAATTTACCTTGAACCAATCTTTTTATCATTTTAAATTTATTCTACCTTATGGATTTTCAGGAATTTAAGAACAAAAAGGAGGAACATCTCCTTGGGGGAGGAATAGAAAAGCAGAAACAACGTAAACAAAAGGGAAAAATGAATGCATTTGAAAGAATGTATTCATTATTTGATTCTAAATCATTCGTAGAAATAGATCCTTTTGTAACTCATGAATGTTTTGACTTTGGGATGGAAAGGAAAAAGATTTTAGGAGATGGAGTCGTTACAGGATATGGATTAATTAATAGTCGATTGGCTTATGCTTTTTCTCATGATTTCACTGTAGTTGGTGGTTCATTAAGTTTGTCATTTGCTCATAAAGTATGTAAAATCATGGATCTAGCATTAAAACAAGGAGTACCAATAATAGGAATAAATGACTCTGGTGGAGCTCGCATACAAGAAGGTGTTGCAAGTCTTGCAGGATATGCCGAAATTTTTCATAGAAATGTCAAAGCTTCTGGGGTTGTTCCTCAAATATCTTTAATTATGGGTCCATGTGCTGGTGGTGCTGTTTATTCTCCTGCAATAACAGATTTTATAATAATGACTAAATCTTCTTTTATGTTTGTCACTGGACCTGAAGTTGTTAAAGAGGTAACTAAAGAAAACGTAAGTTTCGATGATTTAGGTGGAGCACAAATTCATAATGAAAAGAGTGGTGTTGCGCATTTTCTAGCAGAAGATGAACAAGAATGTTTTAGAATACTACATACACTTTTATCATTTATCCCTTCCAACAACTTAGAAACTCCTCCCAGAATAGATACGAAGGATGACCCTCTGAGAGAAAATGATGAACTGAATTTTATCCTTCCATCTAGTCCAACTAAACCATATGATATGGAATCACTTATTCGAAAAGTTATAGATAATGGTGATTTCCTAGAAGTCCAAAAATATTGGGCAAAAAATATAATAATAGGTTTTGCAAGACTAGATGGAAATTCAATAGGGATAGTAGCTAATAATCCTGAAGTACTAGCTGGAGTTTTAGATATCAATTCCTGTGACAAGGCAACTAGATTTGTAAGATTCTGTGATTGTTTTAATATTCCATTAGTAGCTCTAGTAGATGTTCCTGGCTTTCTCCCTGGCACCGATCAGGAATGGGGAGGCATTATTAGACACGGAGCAAAACTTCTTTATGCATTTTCAGAGGCAACTGTACCTAAACTCACTATAATTATCAGGAAAGCATACGGTGGCGCCTATTGTGTAATGAATAGCAAGCATATAGGAGCTGACTATAATTTTGCATGGCCTAATGCAGAAATTGCAGTTATGGGACCTGAAGGTGCATGTGACATAATATTCAAAACTGAAATTGCTAATTCCTCAAAACCTAATGAAAAAAAAGTAGAATTAGTGGAACAATATAGAACAAAATTCTCAAATCCTTACATTGCAGCTTCAAAAGGGTATATAGATGATGTCATAGAACCAATAGAGACAAGAAAGAGATTAATTTCTGCACTTCATTCTATATATAGAAAAAGAGAAGAAGGTCCAAGAAGAAAGCATGGCAATATTCCCATGTAGCTTCGTCTTTTTCTTAATTTTAATAAAATGGTAAAATTGTCAATTTTAGATATAGGTATTACTAATATTCTTCTAGAATTTTTAAGGTTTCTACTAATTACCACCATATGATAGAGGAGATAATATAGTTTCATTGACAATTTTAACAAATTTGAGTATTGATATAGGTTTTCTAATGAATCTGAATTGAGGAATATATTCTAATTCTTGGAAGGAGTACATGATAATTACTTTTAAACTTAGATCAATTTCTAAAAGTTTCGTAGCCAATAATAGACCATTCATTTGTGGCATTCTATAATCAGTAATTAACAATGAGTATTTATCTGGATTTTCCTTGATATGCTCATAGGCCAGAGTTGGGTCAGTGAAACTACAAACATCATAGTTACTGATCTTTAAAGCCTCGCTAAATAAATCTGCCAAATCTGATTCATCATCTACAACTGCTATTGACTTTTGCATAAGTAATTATCTCTATAATCTTTTTACTTAAATATAATATGTGTACATTGCATTACTCTGCAATCACATTGGATTTGTTATAGTATTTTAGTTTATTTAGAATTATTATATTGAATTTAGGTAAGAATAATAGAAATATTCTATCCTCTTTATATTATCTAAGCATATATCTATAGTATAGTATATTATTATATATTGTATTACAAAAAAATGGGCTCTGTTAAGATAAGAAAAATTCACAAATTAAATTGAAAAAATCTGGAAAAAGTGAGCACAGAACATAATAGATAAGGTGAAAATAACCACAACTATATCCCTATCTTAATAGAGCCAAAAAATGATATGAATGAAAAAAGAGTTATAATGTTTTGCAATTGATTAATTAGTGTAACTGTACTAAGCGAGTAACTTAAGCTAGCAAGATAGCTTAAACAAGAAATAGTCCTAATATATGTATCAAATTAGTAATAATAATGGTATTTAACATTACAAAAATAAGAACGTAAAATCTTTGGAAGACATTTAGCAAATGTAGACAAAAGAAAAAGACGCCAAATACTAATATTAAGATCTATAAAATCAGTGTAATAAAAAAAATAACGTATTGTTCAGAGTATTGAGAAGCATTTTTGGAGAACATAATATTTTTAAAATAATAGAAATCTTTGGTAATTTTAGTTTCATGATGTATACTAATATTTGAATGGAGTTATTCTAAATGTAGACTTCTGCAATAACACAATTTTCAGTTATATAAAATTTAGCTTCAACATGTGCAATATTATAAAAAATAAGAGTTAAAAGTTCCTTTGTAAAAAGTGACCAATATTCCCCTAACTCATGTTGTATTACAAAAATATGTTTTCTTTCGGATTCTATCCGATGATCAGAAGTTATACCAGAAACTTTCATATATTCTTCCAATACTGAAAGGACAGACCAAATGTCAAATTTTTTTTTCATAACTATTACACAATCTTTAATGTTAGAGAATGCGATTTCCGTTGCATATTTTATCAATTTTTCTCTATATGCTTTGATAGGAATGCCATTAGATTCTGCTAATATCATAGTTTCACGGATTAGCGAAGATAGTAATATTTTTGGAACAGGTATTAATCCTAGTTTACGTTCGTATTTACCCCATTCAATATATTCTTTTAAAATCTTATTTACAAGACCATTTAAAGAAATTTCATTTTGATTAGCATCACGTTGTAATTCACCTAGTACAAAAGAATCTAATCGAAAAGTTGTACTTTTCCTTTTTTGTGATGAAATAAAATTATCATGATTTAAATCATTCACATTCCGATATTATGCAATCAAGTATAAGTATTTTTATTAATATATTTGAAGTTACAAAAATTGTATATCTAGAATCAATTTTCCTCTTTACTTTGACTGAGTTCGTCAAATTGGAAGTAAAAGTAAATATAGCATTTAAAGATCTTCATTTTGTATATCCCGAATTTACTGAAATAATATTCTTTGAATCCTCGATAAAAAGATCATTTTTAAATCACCTGAAGAATATAAATTATTTTAAAAAGAGAAAATAAATCTTCTTTTCTAGATAAATCATTTTTATACTTAGAGCCTATCCGAAAAGTAGTTTATAGTATTTAAGTTTATGGTACAATAGATTTATTCGACAAAGCTAAGTGTCTCTACACTATATATCACGAGATTAGTTTGATATCTGAAATTTCTGGAATCGATTCATCTTATGAAATACCAGATGAATTATGGAATCAAATTTTCCCTCTTCTTGTACATAAACCCAAAAGAAAGAAGAAGAAGAAGAAGACAGGTCGTCCAAGAATGGATGATAGAAAGGCAATGAATGCTATCTTCTACATTACACGTACTGGATGTCAGTGGAAAGCATTACCACGAAGTCTTGGTGCATCCAGTACTGTACATGACAGGTTTCAGGAATGGAGACAAGATGGCGTATTCAAACGTATGTGGATTGATGGTCTAAAAATATATGATAAAAAAGTTGGTATCAACTGGAAATGGCAATCAATGGATGGTGCAATAACAAAAGCACCTCTTGGGGGAAAAAAGTACAGGACCAAATCCCACAGACAGAAGTAAATCAGGTACCAAACGTAGCCTTCTTGTAGATGGTCAGGGCATTCCTCTTGGAATTACTGTAGATGGTGCTAACAGACATGATATGAAGATGACAAAAGCAACTCTTCAGAGTATAGTGGTTTGCAGACCACCACCATCATCATCATCATCATCTACAACAAATACCCAACAACAACACATCTGTCTTGACAAGGGTTATGACTATCCTGAGGTATATGAGTTACTTGAGGAATATGGTTATACCATGCATATTTGCAAGAGAGGAGAAGACTACAATAATGGTAACAAAAAGAAGAGAAGAAGGATACCAAAATATAGAGCAAGAAGATGTGGGTAGTTGAGAGAACACACTCATGGATGAACCGATTCAGGCGATTATTGATTAGATGGGAAAAGAAGGAAGATAACTATATTGCAATATTACATTTTGTCTGTGCTTGGATAACATATAAGAGAGGAGGTGTTTTCGGATATGCTCTAAGTAATGATTCACTAAATTTGAAATCTTTAAATTATTAAGAATTTAATTAATAGATGTCATGACGGCTCTGTTAATTTAAGATAATATTCACCTCCCATAACTCAAAATCATTATTATTATTTGTTATTGTATCATTATACATGGATACAAAGAATTGTATCCAATTATGTACATGAAATAGATTACATTCATCTTTTTGCATACATGGATAATAGTCATCAAAACTTTCTATTCTGTCTTTCAAATACTGGTTGACTCTTTCCATCAAACTTTTCTGAAATGGCGAGTGTAGATAATGTTTTAATCCAATTACTTCACATGCTTCATCATACCATGTACCTCCATCAGTATATACAGTATGTTTTCCATAATTCTCAACAAGAGATCGCATGAATTTTTCAGCAACATGCTTTGTTGCGCAACTATGATTTTCGTCAATTTTGATTAAAAAGTGAAATCTCCAGTTATATGGAGAATTAATATTGACAATTTATTCCTGTCAAAATTTTATATCATATTATCGATTTTCATAGTTGCGCAACAAAGCACAGCAACAAACATGTTTCTCTCTTCTGAGATGTATATTCCAAGCACTGAACTATGAATTGGTTCAATACATATCCATAGCCAGAAATGCTGGTTACCGATTTGAATAACTGTTTCGTCTATGATAAAGGCTGTTACTCTTTTTCTTTTGTAGATTTGGCATGAACCAAACCTTTGAATCCAATTCCATATAGACACGTAACTTCTTTGTTTATCTTTAAAGAGTATTAATGCTTTAGACGTATTTCTTAAACTTAGACCAAGAAAGTATAGATAAAGAGAATACATTATGATAAAAGTGGATGTTCTATTTCTTTCAAATTTAATTTTCATATCATAAATAGAGTGTTCTTAGCTATAGCTTTTGCTGCTTAAATTAACAGAGCCGTTTAATTTACTAAAAGAATTATTCATACACTAATAAAACACCAAAGATCGGCAATAAATAATTTTTGTATGCCATAGTCTAACGGTTTTTTAGTTTAGACTATGGCAGTAAAATATATATGATATCTTTATAATGTTTAGCATTATTATATACCATATCTTTTTATATGTTATTGAATATTTGAATAATAACAATAATAATAAAGTTTATTTATTATTAGCATAGATATTATCAAGAAGTTTTGTACACTTTTTGGTTAAGGCTTCTTTTTACTACTATTACTATTATTCTTTTTATTCTTATTACCGTTATTTCTATTTTTTTGACTATGACGGTATGTACTATTATTTTCCCAATATTTCTTAAAGGATCTCATTATATTTTCTTTATGTGTTGGTAGTTTGAATACTTCTTCTGACCATACGACTCTATCTACACCTTCTATTTGCTTAATCTCTGCTATAATATCTACCAAATCTTCACTATTCTCATATACAAATTCTGAAACTACATCTGAATTACCAACGTGGATAGTTACTGATAAAATACCTTCCATTTCTAATATCTTTCCTGCTGTCTGTCGTAGTCGACCATCATGAAGATAAGTATGCAATAATCCTTTTTTGATACCCATTACTTTGAAATTAGGTGTATATTCTAGTTTTACAATTCCAGAAAGCAGTATTCTCCTTGTCCTTCTCTGAATAGTACTTAATGGTATCTTTAATGTAGAAGATATCTTCTTATTGTCATAGCCAAGAACTAGTAAAGAAACTATTCTAAAATCTGTTTTATCCATTTGAGATTGACTATCATTATTATCGTTGTTGATTTCCTCATTTGCAATCTCCATATTAGTTAAATACTCCACAAAAATGATAACCTAAAATTCAAATATAGTTTTATCTCTTGAAATATTCTTTAGTCTTTTGTTTAAATGCTAAATTTAGATTATGCCACCATATCTTTGGATAATTGGACACTGTCCCATAACTTTATCATAACATTCTATATCTCCCTTTTGATGTAATTCATGTGGAATATTATCATTGTAGAACCATTCTGATAAAGTGCGCATGACTAATGACATGGAATACTATAAGAGAATGATTTTAAAGAAGGTAATACCTAAAGATCTGAAACAGTTTTTACAAGCATTTTTGACATAATTGGATACAAATCCATATGTCGGTTATTAAATCTGAATTCAATCTCCTTTAGATATAAATGAAAATATTGTCTAGGTACACCTCGATAAATATACAGCCATGTCTTGGCATAACTCCAGAATCCTTCTATTCCATTAATATGAGTATCTTCTCTTACATATTCCTTGTTACCATGAGAAATCGAGTTATGTTTTCCAATTAAACTCAATGTTGCATAAGCAGTATGATCATCTGTATAATATAGTGATCCTTTTTCTTGTGTGCTGTTGTATCAGAGGAATCAATGTTTCATGTTTTCTGTCAGACACTGGAAATGTAATAACAATTCCATTCCTTTTGTAGATACCAAAAACTAGATTTTTGTGCTCAATAGAACCCCATCCACGCTTCCCTCCTTTATGATGACCTCCAAATAATGCCTCATCAATTTCTATTTCTCCAGATAGTTTCAGATTCTGTATTTCCAGTATAAGCGAATCATAGATTGCTTGCCTGAATATTCTAAATGTACGTTCAATTGTTGCTAAATTAATAGATATATACCATCGTATTCTGTAAGCAGGAACACCAAGTACAAATAGATATAACAAATGAGATATAATATCAAACGAGATTTTTAACCTTGCCAAATAGGTACATGTGAAATCACTAAAAACATACCTACACCGTTTACATGAATATCTCCTCCTTCTTTTCTCACATGATGATAAATGATTTATGTACCTGTAGTTACATCTAGGACATTTTCTTTTTCCACTCCATCTACCCTGCTGAAAATATAACCTACTTTTCTGACTGTTTGTAGCCAATTCTAATGGATTGATCTCACGCACAAACCACGCATAAGATAACAATCATTATTATGTACTTTTTGTTTCAAATGTTTAGGTATTACCATAAATTATATTATATCATTTGTTTTCTTTCTAATTGTTGTGTATATTCTTTCACTTAAAACTAATAGTTGATCAGATAAATGTGCTAACGCATTTTCTTTTACCTTATGATTAGATAATTTTTCATATTCTAATAGTGGATCTTGTAACTATATTTACATTTATCCTCAAGGTATAACCTTGAAAGATGTTATTGAAACCCTACTAGTATACGGGCTCGGAGGACTTCGAATTCTCAATATAGCAGGGTTCGGTAACATAATATATTAATTTTTTGTATAGTTTAAGGTTAACTTAATTTGGCTCATCTTAAATTCAATTTATCAAATTAACTAAATATAAAAAATTCTATAAAGAATAGAAAATTCATTTGTATAAAGCTATATAGTAATTTTTTATCTCATTCTTAATAATAAGTTAAGTCTCTAATCTTTTATCAACATTGTGCTATCCATTTAGGATAAATATAGAAATAGATTTAGCTTTGTTATACATCTTTCAACATGTGCCAAATAATCCTGTCAGACTAGAATTATCTAGTGTACAGAAAAAGGAATTATTTTCATTCATGAAGAGTACTCGTGACAAAGAGCAATACAGAAGAAGAGCATCTGCTATAAAACAAAAAATGGAAGGAATACCTTACCGTGCTTTGTTGCCTAACTCATTCTTCCTAACACATTTAGCTAGCCTATTCTAGACATATTATGTGAACTGGAGAAATTACAATGAGTCTCTAGTAAAAAGAGGCGAGGTATTACTAGATTTTGACGTTATTGATAACTGGCATGTCGAGCTAGAGAAGATGAATGAAGGCAAAAAAGGTAGAAAATTCGTATATCCAGATTCATTCATAAAATTATTAGGTTACATGAGAGCATATTTTCATTTACCATACAGACAGACTGAAGGCGTAGTAAGAGAACATGCTTCAAATACATTGCCATCAATTCCAGATTATAGCAGGATCTGTAGAAGAATCAACAGATTGGATATCAAAATAAACGATGATGACAAAACTAGTTTACATGCTGATAATTTTGTAATTGCAATTGATTCTACTGGTGTTAAAGTTACAAACAGAGGAGAATGGATTAGACATAAGTGGAATGTCAAGAGAGGCTATCTAAAGATACATGTTGCCGTAGATATCAAACGAAAGAGAATATTATCATTACAAGTAACCAGTGAACAAGTACATGATGGAAAAGTATTACCTGAATTAGTGGATGATATAACAATAAAGCAGAATAAGATGATAGAAACTGCCATTATGGATGGTTCCTATGACAGTAACAATAATTTTCAGATATTGTCATTTAAAGGAATCAAACCAGCAATAAAGGTACGAAAGAATTCCAGATGTAGAAAGACCAATCATTACCTTAGAAACAAGACTGTAAAGATGCAGAAGAAAAATAATTTACAACAATGGAAAGATAGCGTATGTTATGGTAAGAGATGGATTGTAGAAACTGTTTTTTCCTGCATAAAGAGGATGTTCGGTGAATATGTTACTGCTATCAGATTTGAGAACATGATAAGAGAGATGGTACTAAAAGCATCGTTGTATAATTGGTTTCAAACTATAACTATCAAATGATTACGTACTGAATTAGAATAAAAATATTATTCAAATAAGTTAGGCAACAAAGCACCTTACCGAACTATAGCAAAGAATCTCGGTGTCAATTTTCGTAATGTGTATGGCTGGATTAAAAAATATAGAGAATACAGTCTTGATGGAATAAGAAATAAAAGAGAATGAATGGAGGTAGAAAACCAGTAATATCTACTGACAAGAACAAGGAGATGATAAAAGACATAGTATTAAACAAATCACCCCAGACGTTTGGCTATCTCAAAAATACCTGCTGGAGTATCAGACTTTTAGCTACTTATATCTCATGTCATTACTGGAAATGAATGTCAAGTCCCATGCAAACATGATGGAGGATAATTCAGGATTTAGGTATTGTATACAAAAACAGCCAAAACTTGAACTAGAAAAAGGCATAGATTATGAGGAAAAGAAGAACAAGATAGACAGATACAAGAAGATATCCTCTGCACTTTTAAAAAAAGATTCTACTAGGATTTGAAGATGAAACATGGTTACATCTGCAACCATACATAACCAGGACATACATGATGAGAAGAGGGGAACAGCAAAAGATACTCCATAAAGGATCTAACGATAAAGTCAATGTATTCATAACCCTTCTCTATCCCCTAAATGGAATCAAATTCAATACAAGCAAGACAAGAAGAACAGTAATGATTTCATAAACCATCTAAACAACATCAAGAGATATGTACTAAAGAGAAGTATCAAGAGGTTCATACTTGTAATAGACAATGCATCATTTCATGTAAGCAAAAAGACAAAACACTATATGGAAAGACAGTCATACTGGCTAACTGTACGATTTCTACCAACACATGCACCATTCCTGAATCCAGTAGAAACAAAAGTAAACAGGAATCTCAAGAAAGATGTATGTGCCAATTACAACTACGAAACAGAAAATAATCTATTATGTAATGTAAGACGGTATCTAAGATGTTTTGGTTGTTGGCCTAAGATATGATACTTAACTTATTATTGATTATTCTAAATTTTGGTTTAATAAAAGTGGTGAAGATGTTTATATTATCCTTTAAGGGCTCTTAAGTTAAGCAGTAAAAACTATAGCTAAGAACACTCTATTTATGATATGAAAATTAAATTTGAAAGAAATAGAACATCCACTGTTATTGTTATGTATTCTCTTTATCTATACTTTCTAGGTAAGTCTACGTAATACATCTAAAGCATTAATAATATTCAAGGACCAAAAAAGAAGCTATGTATCTATATGGAATTGGGTAGAGATTTGCAGAGTATCCAATTTACAAAAGGAAAAGAGTATCTGCATTCATTATAGAGAGATGAAACTGTCATTCAGATCGGTAATCAACACTTTTGGTTATGGATTGCAATTGAACCAGTACACAGTTCAGTGCTTGGAATCTATATTTCAGAGGAAAGAAAATGCTTGTTGCCTTGTTGCTGAAAAATTCCTTAGATCACTTGTAGAGAAATATGCCTTGTTGCGTAACTCGCTATTCCTAACACATTTAGCTAACCTATTCTAGTCATAATACATGTGAACTGGAAGAAGTACAATGAATCACTTGTTAAACGTGGTGAGGTATTACTTGATTTTGATGTTATGGACAACTGGAATTCTGAACTAGAGAAGATGAATCAAGGAAAAGAAGGTAGAAAATTTGTATATCTACAGATTCATTCATCAAACTACTTGGTTACGTAAGAGCATATTTTCATTTACCATATAGACAGACAGAAGGAGAGTAGTGACGAGCTCATGCTGCAAATACATTACCATCTATTCCAGATTATAGTAGGATTTGTAGAAGAATAAACAGATTGGATATCAAAATAAACGATGATGATGAGAACAAATCCAGTTTACAACATGATGATAATTTTGTAATTGCAATTGACTCTACCGGTGTTAAAGTTACAAACAGAGGGGGGAATGGATCAGACATAAATGGAAAGTAAAAAGAGGTTATCTCAAAATACACATAGCAGTTGACATAAAAAAGAAGAGAATTTTATCGTTACAGGTAACCAGTGAACAAGTACATGATGGAAAAGTACTATCTAAATTAGTCGATGATATTACAATAAAACAGAACAAGGAAATAGATACTCTGCTATCATGGATGGTGCCTATGATAGTAACAAGAATTTTCAATTTCTATCATTTAAAGGAATTCAACCAGCAATTAAGGTAAGAAAGAATGCCAAGTATAGATAGAAAGACAAACCATTATTTGTGAGAAACAAGAACGTACAATCACAGAAAACCGATCTACAACAATGGACGGATAGCGTCAGCTATGGAAAGAGATGGATTGTAGAAACTGTCTTCTCCTGTATTAAAAGAATGTTTGGTAGAGAATATGTTACTGCTATAAGATTTGAGAACATGATAAAAGAAATGATACTGAAAGCATCTTTATATAACGTGTTTCAGAGTCTAACTATTACATAATTATCAATCTCAGTAGGATAGATTTGATTATCTAGATGAGTTACGCAACAAAGCAAATATCATAATAATTTATTTGGTTCTCTCCTTTCATCTTGACATTATATAACCATCTATAAAACATCTTTAATCGCCATAGATAGTCATTCCATGTTGTAATCCATTTTTGATCAGGATCGTCCTCTTTGCTTTTTCTTCTAGTATCAAGAAAAGCCACTATTGTTTCACTATCTTTTACGTCAAAGTCTTGGATTCTTCCAAAAATTTGGCAAACATGTATATTAACTTGATATTGTCTTTCTGATAGTTTCTGCTAGTATCTCTAGATATTAGATACCTATGATATTCTCCTATCAATTTTCTATTTACATCATTACTAATCCCTTCTACATTTTTTAGCACACTTTCAAGTTTTTGCGGCATTAGATGTCTCTTCTTTCTCTTTTACTATTGCAAAATACATGTATATGAACCCCGATATAATACGGGCTCGGAGGTGTGTGAACTGATTTTGACACAATTTTGTAGTTCAAAAATAATACTTTTAAAAAGAATAGATAGATTTTGATATAATTTATAATAATTTTATCTTGCAAATAATACTAATGCCAGAAATGACTAAAGATGAAATCCGAAGTTTTCTTTTACAAGGAACTTTTACAGGGAAACTTGGAACAATTAACAAGAATGGGACACCACATATAGTTCCAATATGGTATACCTTAGACGAAGAAGATAACATAATTTTTAATACAGGTAATAATTCAGTAAAAGCAAAAAATATTAGACGTGATAATCGATTCCGTTTATGTGTAGACGATCAAATACCTCTTTACTCATTTGTTATTGTTGATGGTAATGCAGAAATAATTAATGCTGAGCCAAAAGAACTTTTCAAATGGGCTAAAAGAATAGCAGCAAGGTAAATGGGCAATAAAAAAGCAGAAGAGTATGGCAAGCGAAATAGTTCAGAAGGTGAATTATTGATAAAAATAAAACCAACCAAAGTTATTGGTCAAAAAGATATAGCAGGATGGTAAATAGTCAATTCATATTTTCATAAATAAATTATTGATTTATTAATTAATGAACTAGATTAAAATTACTTTAATTGAGGTAAAGGCTATGAGGACTTTCGAATTCTCATTATAAAATTAAGAGGTAACGTAATATATTATGTTTTTAATACTGAAATATGTATTATTCAGGTTATATTTTGTAAATTAAGTATATTCAATTTTAATGTTACCATAATCTTCATTTTTCTGGTAACTTTAAGTTATTGTACTTTATAACAAATTAATTAATTTAATGAAAGCAGGTGAATACTATACGGAGTCTACAATATATAATGCCCATTCATGTCAAAAAAACAAACAAACACAATAGTAATGCGCTGTTACATTTTAAAAAATTGTATTATAAAAATTAATATTTAAAATATTCATGTTATAAAATAAATGGTAAAATATAAACCAGTAGAATTTGATGTTTTTCCCCCGAAAGCATTAGTAGATAACCTAGTAATTGATCTATATACTTTTTCTAAGATGTCACAACGAATTATCGATGAAACACGAGGATTTATTTGTGGTAATCCTACTTGTAGACATGAGACTGTAATAAATGAAAAAGTTGCTTGGATTCCTAGACGTTGTTTGGTATGCGGGGAAGAATTTGATTGGGAAAATATATTAACAGAAACCAAAAAATATTGTCCAATATGCCATGAAATATATCCTGATTATGCTAATTTTTGTATATTTCATAATAATCAGAAAATAGGATTAAT
Organism: uncultured Nitrososphaerales archaeon; assembly: GCA_963840085.1. GTDB lineage: Archaea > Thermoproteota > Nitrososphaeria > Nitrososphaerales > Nitrososphaeraceae > TH1177. Next base: position 5,864 of record CAWIYT010000120.1, on the reverse strand, counting down.
TCCATTCGGAAATAGAATTAATAAATAGTTTTAATAATAATATTAGTATCTCCAATTGAAAATATCTGATCTGAAACCTTATTTGAAAACAGAGGGCTTATTATAACAGGGTTCGGTAACATAATATTAAAAGTTTTAGAGTTGATTTCTATTAATCTTCAGAAGTTATTCAAAGAATGATTCAATGGAGAATGTGCAATTGAGCCTTGTTAACTAGTTTGCCTTTAAAATAACTATACCATTGGCTATTTTGCCAATATCATATGAATATCACAAAAAATGTATTGTTGTTTTTGGTAATGTAGTTATTTAATTTATTAAAAATTTAGATTTCATATTACTACTTGTTTTTTTTGTCTCTTTGTATATTATCTCTCCTACATGGGCATCTATTCCTAATGTTTCTGCAATATGAGAAGGTCCAGAATCTAATATTTTTTCAACTGTAAAACCAGCTTTCTGCAAAATCTCTATCAGTCCTTTTGAAATTTCTATAAGTTCTAATCTATAGTCTTTTTCATTGGCTATACTTGTTGAGGTTGATTGTGAAGATAAAGATAATCGCAAATTGGAGTCTCTTACCATTATTATCGGCTTAATTTTATTATTAATAATTGCTAAATGATTATTATTATTTTTTATTCTGTTCATATGTTATTATAAGAGGATATAACTTATAAGTAAATTAGGGCCTTTCTATATAGATCTATTAGTATACTGTATTACTTGTAAGGATAAATATCTCGTTTTATTTTAAAAAAACGTGACAATTTTATCACTAAAGGTATACCAATGGGGATTCGAAATAATGTTAAAGAAATTAAAAATTGTATAGCTAAAATTCATTATTAATAATCTAATCGTATTGGCATCAAAAACATTTCTGAGTTCTATTAGACAACTGATTTTGACACGATTTTGTAGTTTGATAATTTTTGCGATTACCTTATTTATTCATTCATTCATTATTTACAAAAGAATTTTATATTAATCAAAAGTTTTGTTATTCAGTTCCTTATAAATATACAATAAGAGTAAGATGACGAGATTATTCTATAAAAAAATTTTAGGTAAAATTACAAGTTCTTAACGTTCTACACCAAATGCTATTTTTATTGTAGTTTTATATTGAGTAATCTTACCTGTATTAGGATCCACCGTAGCAGTCTTACTTATAACTTCAAGTCCTGTAATTCCACGTATCGTCTTTGTTGCCTCATCTAGGGCAACTTTGGCTGCCTCTTGCCATCCCTTATCTGAACTACCAACAAGTTCGGTTATTTTTACAATACGATTAGTCATATTTGTTATGGGTATTCATGTTTATTAATTGTTATTAATAAAAGAATATCTACGAATTGATATAAAAACATCCAAATTGACAGAAATTATAAATTTGTTATATACAATCAAATGTCAAATGGAAAGTAAGTATTTTCAATATTTGTAACATGTAACTTTAATAGGTTTTAAATTACTATAACAAAATATAAATTCGGTTACTTTTTAACCAGTTTTTGATTTAATAATCTGAATCCTTGATAAGGTGTTTAGCCTCTTAAGAAGCATATCAGCAAATAAGGCTATGGTAGATAGAGTAATATCTCCTTTACTTCATCGAAAAAATATGTTCTCTTATCCATTTCTTTAGTTTTATCTCCTATAGATGCCTTTATTTATGTGAATAATGATTACAATCTTATGGGCCTATTTTCTAGATTTAAAAAAAAGAAAAAAGATAGTGAAAAAATGGAAGACAATACAACTAAAGGCTATGATGAACACCAAAAAAACTCAGAAAAAGAACCGATAGGTAACTAAATTCAATTATTTTTTCATTTTTGCTCTCTTTATATTAAAAATATGTCGCTATTTGCCATAAACTTATACGTTAGGCGCTCAAAAGGAAGAGGAGTGAACTATTTTTGACACAATCTTGTAGTTATATAATAATATAGAATATATCAAATAGAAATTTATCTTACGGTAAGATGAAACAATACCATAAAAGATTTTATTTCTATGGGAAAACAGTTCCAGAATTACTTGATAAAGTAAATGAATTTACAAAACAATACAGTGTTGGAAATATCTTTGATGTATCAATAATGGAAGTATTAGACAAAGAAATAGAAATTGAGAAAAATTATGGTAAAGGTGAAGTTAATAATAATAATTCTGATAATAGAATAAAAACTATTACTTTTGAATATTCATATTATGCAATAGTTCTCATTTTAATAGAAGAATAAATGAAAAATTTTATGCATATGAATTATTATATTTTATAATTTAAAAGTTATATAATGATAATCCATTTATTAGCCAAAGGTTCTGAGGGCTTCGAGTATGACATGTAATTGGAATCGGTAAACTGTATTTATTAATTTGGTAACTTATTTGAATATATGCTAATAATTTCTAATAGATTATAAAAATGAAATAGAATCAGTGGGATTTGAACTGTTCTATAAAGTGGGACTAGTTACTTTCAAATCAATTTATACTATTACAAATTCTGATGATAGAGAGCGTATATCCAGCAGAAGAAAATATTAAGAAATTACATATACAATATTATGTGCCTCAAGTATTTTTAATTCAACTATATTTAGCTTTTGCACTTTTAATCAATATGATTATACTACGGGCAATGAAAGCAATTTGAAATACTTATATTATTATTGCTTCAGCACTTATTGGACCAGCTCTTCCTGTTATTGGATTTTCAGATATTCTAGTAATTACCCATAGTAATATAAATACTGCTGTTCCTACTAGGCCTATAGAATACCATGTCTTTCCCCATTGTCTAATTATAGGAACAATCCAAAATACTTGTGCTATTCCTCCAACTAAAAACAAAATATCAGCATTACTGATCTCTTCACCACTACTGATAGTGTCTATAACCTTGTTTAGGTGTAATACTCCTGCAATCAAAGTACTTGCAGCAGCAACATATAGCAATATAGTAAATTTTTTTACCATTTTAATATACAAAAGTATAATAAACTATAAAAAAGAAATTTGTGAAATAACAAGCAAAAGGGTTTATCCAAAATTAATTTTTACTATTGTATTTAATACAGAATTTAGTTTATATGAGTTGTCATCTGCCATATAATTACTACTATTTTCAAGTATTAAATATTATATTATATCTAATACATTAATGAATAAATCATCTTCCTTGATATGTTGTTTTGTATCATTGATGATTCTTATGAGTTCTTTGACTTTTCCATTACATAATTTTCTTTCTTTGGCAGAAGGTCAACAACAACTATCATCTATAACCGGTAGTTCAAAAAATGTTACGGATCTAATCAAATCAAATGGTAAAAACTCTTCTATTCAATTAGAAAATAAAACTGTTAATTATTTTGAGAAGGCATCTGGTTATCTTGTATATCCATCTTCAGCATCATCAGTTGAAACTAATATCACTTCAAAGAGTAACAATACATTACCAGCAGTAGTAGTGATTCATGAAAACAAAGGGTTAAATGAAAATATAAAAAGTATGGCAAATCACCTTGCTAAAGAAGGATACGTAATATTAGCAGTAGATTTGTTTAATGGTGAAGTTACTACAGATCAAAAGCGAGCATCAGAGCTTACCCAATCTATAAGAGATAATCCAGCTGGTGCAATAGCAAATCTAAAGTCAGCCGTAACGTATCTTAGTTCTCTTCCAAATGTTAAGCCAGACAAAATTGCTTCATTGGGTTGGTGTTTTGGAGGACAACAATCATTGCAATTAGCATTAAATAGTGAGGAACATCCATTATCAGCTACAGTAATATATTATGACAGATTGGTAACAGAACCAGAAACACTTTCAAAAATACATTGGCCGGTACTTGGAATATTTGGCGATCAAGATAAATCAATTCCTGTGGAATCAGTAAAGAAATTTGAAGAAGCATTAAATGCAAATGGAATAACTAATGAAATTTACGTCTACAAAGGAGTAGGACATGCATTTGCAAATCCATCTGGTGATAATTATGCACCAGAGGAAACTCAAGATGCATGGGAAAAGACTATATCTTTTCTAAAAAAATATTTGGGCTAAAGACTATTTCTTCTTTGTTTTTATCATTTTGTTTTATTGAATAGTACTATCAGATAAATTAATAATTATTTTTTAATTAAAGAGTTTCATCTACTTGATGTAATAGTGGGAAGTTGAATGAATATGATTTATGTTCAAATGTTAATTTGAGATAATAAACTATCTAAAAAGTTGATTATACTTATTTTGGTATATTTTAATCATTTAGATGATATGGTTTATTATAATTTGATAATTTATTGAATTATAACAGATTTTGATTTAACTATTCTAACTTATCCATCAGTCTGATTTGACTTTCAATTTTAATCGTTTAAATTTGTAGTAGAATTGATAGAGCTCCTTCACAAACATAAATAGAAATAAAGATTGTTTTTTATTATCTAAATTGTACATCCATTCATTAGATCTATTGCGTAATTAGCAACCATGTAAAATATTACATATCTGATCTAAGATAAAAGAGAATAATGTTATTAAATTTATAAAATTTATAAAAATTAATTTAATTTTCAGAATATTTTGATTCCTTCCTAATTACGCAAAAAATCTATTATTCTTTACGATGTTATAAATAATAACTAATTAGTATGTCTTTGTTTGATTTTTGTTAGGAATGTCTGTTTTCAATGGATCTTATTATAGAATGTTTAAACCAAAACATTTGACATTAGGAGTAATATTTGCAATTGAAGCTTATGAAGGAGCAATTCCTAAAATGGAAAGACAGGTAGAGTTGGCTCAACTTGCAGAAGAGTTAGAATTTTCAGCATTATGGTTTCGCGATGTTCCATTACATGATCCTGGATTTGGAGATGTAGGACAAATTTATGATCCATGGGTTTATCTTGGATATATTGCTGCACAAACAAAGACTATAGATTTAGGAACTGCAGCTATCATCTTCTCATTAAGGCATCCAATTGACTTGGCAAAAGCAGCTTTTTCTGTTGACCAATTAAGTAATGGACGATTGATACTCGGAATAGCATCTGGAGATAGACTTATTGAGTATCCAGCATATGGAATAGACTTTGAGATTAGAGATGTACTTTTTAGAGAAGGCGTTAATGATTTTCGTCGATTATCTGAAAGTTTTCCAAAATATCATTCGAAATTTGGATTTTTAAATGGAGAAGTTGATCTTTTACCAAAACCTACATCTAAAAAAATACCATTATTTGTTACAGGATATAGCAGACAAACTATTGATTGGATTGCTGAAAATTCAGATGGATGGTTAATGTATCCTAGAGAAGTTCTTTTGCAACAACGTATTATCACTAATTGGAATAATGCAGTCAAAAAAACTGGAAGTAGTTTTAAACCTTTTGCTGAGTCTTTATACATAGACTTGACTAAAGACCCTGATGCTAATTTCGAACGAATTCATCTTGGATACAGATTAGGAAGAAACAAATTATTTAAACATCTAACCGATCTAAAGGAAATTGGTGTAAATCATGTCCTTTTTAATCTTAAATATAGTAAGCGTCCTGCCGATGAAGTGTTAGAAGAATTAGGAAAATTTATAGTTCCATATTTTCCTCCTTTGAAAATATAAATTTGATATTGGAAGAAAATATATATAATAGTTAAAAAGAAGGAAATTAATATAATCTATTAAATATCCCTAAATAGATACAATTATTTGGTTTTATGTATAATAATACTATAACAATAACAAATAATGAGTTAGATAGATATCATTTAAAACAATATGTAGAGGTAAGATCGTAGTCCAGAATCAGATTAATTTTCTGATAAAGATAATAAATAATTG
>CAWIYT010000119.1:0-6407 GCA_963840085.1 uncultured Nitrososphaerales archaeon | reverse complement strand
ATTATATTATCAAAAGGTTAAAACATTATCATTCTAGATTCAATTGCATATTACCTAAAAACATCTTTTTTTCATGAATGTCTTTCTATATTTGTTTCACCTAATCGTTATGAGAGAATCAAAAATTATTTTCCTATTACAGAGAGATTATTAAAGTTAATTTTGCGATTATGAAATGAGTCCTCTAATTATTGTTAAGAATAAAATGAATATTTATTAGAAAAGTTCTGAAACTAGCTTACATATTTATGTCATTCAGAATCTAGTAGATATTTTCTTTGAAAATTTGAAACTGTTTCTAAAATCTCTTCTGATTTTTTGCTTTTTATTTCTTCTATGTATTTCTCTAGCCAGTTTCTGAATTCAGATCTTTCTTCTTTTGTTTTTTATTTTGTGTTAGACCCAACAGTGTATCATAAATACCTTCCTTAATTAATCTGGATACAGATTCTTGAGAAAAATCATAGATTTTATCAGATATTGTATCAAGATTCGTCTTTTCTTTGTATTGTAATTTCTTCAATGACATCAAATCTTTTTTCTAGTAGGTGTTCATATGACCTTTTTTCTCCACTTCTCTGATTAGTGCTCAACTCTCATGACAAAATTTTTTCAAACTCCTTTTTTAACTCATTAACCTCCTCCTCTTTATTATCTATTTTTTCAATAGATTTGCATGCTAAACTAGCCATTTTTTTAACAAATTCATGATAATCACTTACCACTTTAGCCATTTTAACATCATATTCAGTTTTTCCATGAAATCTTATGTCATTATCTCTATCTATTGTCAAATCATAGTCAAATGGTGAAGGTATATTGCGTCCTTCTTCCTCTGAGGGATGTAAATTCACTATGCTAAATTTAATGTTAGGGATATCATTTTTTTTATTTTTGTTCGTTGGATCATGATAAAAAATATTGTCATCAGATTTTAATTTCTGAAGCCATTTTTTATATAATTTATTTTGTTCTTTTTCTTTATCATCTTCATTTGATACATAGAGAGAATCAGGTATATCTTGTGACCAGAATAAGCTATGTTTACTTAATAATTCTCTAACAGGAGTATTACTTAGAATTCCACCATCCCAATATTTTTGTCCATTTATTTCTATATACGGATAGTTACGTGGTATTGCAGCACTTGCCAAAACATGTTCTACCCTTAATAGTGTTTCCATTTTCATCATAACTATCAAAAGCCTCAGTTTCACTATTACTAATATTTGCAGCAATCAAAAGTAACCTAGGCTCATTTTTATGAAAATCAGTTTTTATTCCTCCATTTTTTAGATCTTCATTGTATTCTAGTTTACTTGCGAATTCTAAAATTGAATCTCTGAGAGGTTGATTGCTATATTGATACCAGTATGTAGATGTAGAAATGTAATCAGAGAATTTGTTAAGAAGTGGAGTAGGAAAAGGAGGAAAAAATAAAGGACGAAAAACATATTGCTCACCAAAAATGATTCTTTTCTTAGTAGATAGATATCTACGTAATGATTCTCCTGAAGCCATGAGATCCTTATAATAAGGAAACATATATTGGTAAAACTGATAATAATTATCCCAAATACTTTTTATAGAATTTAAAAATATGTCTAAAAAAGGGTTATATGATGAAATTTTTTTCCAAAAGTTGATAAGATGTTCAGGAGTACCATCCCAATACTGTATAGGATTTTGTGTTTTTTGTTCTGATGTACGATTTTTATCTTTTTCTTTATTTTCCAAGATTTTACTTATGATTATTGTTGCATTAATTCCTCCTATAGATGTACCAGCAATTATATCAAATATGTTTTCATTTCTATTATCTTTTTCTAGATTTATCTTGATTCAATAATAAAGAACATGATAAACACCAGCTTCATAAGCTCCCAATGCTCCTCCACCTTGTAAGACTAAAGCTCTTTGCTTTATAGGAGGTACTTCAATATCTTTTACCATTTGTTATAAAGGTGACTTTTTTTTATATTAATATTATTCCCTAATCAAATTTTGATACTATATTGTTTAATTTTGATTATTCATTAATTATTATTTATATTGTATTAAAAAGAACTGTTGAATCAATGTTATACAAATTTAATGAAAAATGTTTAGTTCTTGATGTTTTATCTTCATATAAATGAATAAAAGACTAAAAAATGTAGCTCAAAATTTTCTTATTTTTTCTTCTCTGTCTAGGGTAAATTTACTTTCATCGTGTGACAGCGTCACATGCGGTTGTCACACGATGAAAATATTTTAGAGGTAGAGAGAGCAATGTTTTATGTATTTTCATATTAAAATTTGGCAGAAACAATTCTCAATAATAATAACCATTCCATGATGATGGATACTGTGGCAAAGGTTGCATTGGAGGTAATTGATGATGATTTTTCATCATAGTATTTTGATTTAACAAATAATTATTTTTCTTTTGTTCCATTTTTTCTATTTCTGCCGTTAAATTTTTATGAGTTTGATATAATCTTGTGGTATCAAAAGCAATGTGAAGTACATTCTCTATATTTTTAAAATCTATATTATTTCGCAGTAGGAAATAGTATACCTTAAATAAATAGTCTAAGTGATATTCATTCTCAACATATATGTTATAGAGTTTTGTCATTTTGCTCAAACGCAAATACTCCAGCCAATTTTTTCGAACCCTTTGGAAATCTAAGCCTATTTCAATAGCTACCTCAACTGGAGTTTTTCCAATACGAAATAAATTATAGGCTTGAACGGTTTTAGATAATTTTTTGGTTATTGTTTTTTGATTATTTTCTTCTTTTTTAGATTCTAATCTTTTCTTTCTATCATATTCTTTTATTATTTTGGAAATATCTCTAAATGACATATGAACTTCTTTTGCAATTTCTCTAATGGTTTTACCTTGCTTATGAAATTCTATAACTCTTTGTTCTTTTTCGAATTTGTTCAAAGGAATTGAAGCCATTAATACAATATTATTTTAAAAAAAGGAGTAATTAAAGGGTAAGATGTTTTCATATGTTATCATCTTATTACCCTTGTTACCATCTATTTTTCATCATTCATAGAAATTTTTCCATTATATCATACTACTATACAACCTAAAAAAATCAAAATTATTTATCAAGTTTGTATCATCAGAAAATATTGGAAAGAAAAGAAATTCTCACAAGCTTATTTACTAAGGCCATTGAAGATACTATAGAAACTTTACCTTATACAATTCAAGTATTTCAGAACCCATTATACGATTTAAAGAAAACAGTAACCAATGATTTGGATTTTCTTTTAGGTGCGTTCTTTGCATAAGTACTTTTGTTTTATTATGTTTAGGCTTTGTAAACTCTCCGGTAAAGCCAACAACTAGCATAGATAAAAATAGAAGTAGGAGAAACTTTCCATTATTTATTGAGCTTTTAATGATTGAATTAATAATCATATTGGATTACATATTAGTTGTCTTCCAAGTTTTAGCTTTTTCTATATTTGTAACAATCCTTATATTTTTGCTAGAAGTTATTTGATTAAATGAAGAATTTTGATATATGTAAAAGATGTCGTCATCTAAGAGAGAATCATCTTTATGGTGTAGGTTATATTGGTGACAATAAATGTATGACATGTAATTGTCCTCAATTTATGGAATAAATCAACTGACTTTTTACAACTTTATTTTAAAGTAGAATAAACTGAAATTTTTTTGTAATTCTTTATGTTTTGTTTTTCAAATAAAGATGTAATAATTTTTATCTGATATTTTAAGTCATTTTAATATCCTTTTCTTTATATACAAGAAAAATTAAAAATCTCTTCTGATATGCTAGGAGAATTCAAAAACTAAAAAAGAATTGAGAATTCATATTACAGATTATTTATTTTCAAATTATTTCTTTATATATTATCTTCTATTAGAAGATTAAGGATAATGTTATATTTCATTATCGTAAATAATTTTACTTTAATTAAATCTGATACTTCAAATAGTTCTTTTTAATAGATTTGATATATATTACTGTCTTATAGTAATATATATTATAATTACATTAAATCAACTTAATATACCATAATAATATAACAATTTCTAATAAAAAATGAATAAAACAAATTCATTAAAATTGTTAGCATCAATAGTATTACTATTGAGTTTAGCAATAAGAGCCTATCCGAAAAGTAGTTTATAGTATTTAAGTTTATGGTACAATAGATTTATTCGACAAAGCTAAGTGTCTCTACACTATATATCACGAGATTAGTTTGATATCTGAAATTTCTGGAATCGATTCATCTTATGAAATACCAGATGAATTATGGAATCAAATTTTCCCTCTTCTTGTACATAAACCCAAAAGAAAGAAGAAGAAGAAGACAGGTCGTCCAAGAATGGATGATAGAAAGGCAATGAATGCTATCTTCTACATTACACGTACTGGATGTCAGTGGAAAGCATTACCACGAAGTCTTGGTGCATCCAGTACTGTACATGACAGGTTTCAGGAATGGAGACAAGATGGCGTATTCAAACGTATGTGGATTGATGGTCTAAAAATATATGATAAAAAAGTTGGTATCAACTGGAAATGGCAATCAATGGATGGTGCAATAACAAAAGCACCTCTTGGGGGAAAAAGTACAGGACCAAATCCCACAGACAGAAGTAAATCAGGTACCAAACGTAGCCTTCTTGTAGATGGTCAGGGCATTCCTCTTGGAATTACTGTAGATGGTGCTAACAGACATGATATGAAGATGACAAAAGCAACTCTTCAGAGTATAGTGGTTTGCAGACCACCACCACCACCACCATCATCATCATCTACAACAAATACCCAACAACAACACATCTGTCTTGACAAGGGTTATGACTATCCTGAGGTATAGGAGTTACTTGAGGAATATGGTTATACCATGCATATTTGCAAGAGAGGAGAAGACTACAATAATGGTAACAAAAAGAAGAGAAGAAGGATACCAAAATATAGAGCAAGAAGATGTGGGTAGTTGAGAGAACACACTCATGGATGAACCGATTCAGACGATTATTGATTAGATGGGAAAAGAAGGAAGATAACTATATTGCAATATTACATTTTGTCTGTGCTTGGATAACATATAAGAGAGGAGGTGTTTTCGGATAGGCTCTAAGTATTTACCCATCACAGAGTTGGGCATTTGAACAAGACAGGGAATATGGCTATGAATATGAATATGCACAAGAGGATAATATGTATAATGAAGAATACTCTTATGATAATAATGGATATTATAATGATGAAAATAAATACAAAAAAGATTTCTTTATCTTTCCAGCAAACAAAGTAGCAGAACTTGGAGATAAATGGTGGCAATGGATAGTATCGTTAGATGTTAGAACAAATCCAAATCCATTTACAGAGACAGGTCAAGCTGGTTGTGATGTAGGATTACAAGAAGGTGGAAAATTGTTGTTTCTTGTAGGCTCACCAAGTGACCCTCCTCTTAGTGGTATATTCCCAGTACATAACTGTAAAATAAAAGAAGGCACATCTATTCTGTTTCCTATAGTTAATGTATTTTGCGCTAAGGATGAAACTCCACCACTTCCTACCGAAGCCGATCGAAGAATGTGTGCAAACGAAGCACAGGATACAGCTTTTGACTTGCAATTAGAAATAGATGGAATTGAAATTCAAAATCTAGAGAGAAAGTATAGAGTTGATTCTCCTCCTGGAGGGTTTGAATTTAATGCAGTTGTTGGAAATCCAGCTACTCAAGTTTTAGGTGCCTCTACAGGTTATTCTGATGGTGTATGGATTCTATTGAAACAATTAACACCTGGAGAACATACAATAACCTTTAGCGGAAAGCTTGACCTTACAGACATCATTGGACAAGTTGTAGATGCAGGTGCAACATACAACTTAGATGTAATACCTAAATATTATTGACCTCCTCTAAGGTATAAAACAAATATTTAGAAATAGTCATTTCTAAATACTATACCTTTTTTATTTGATATTAAAATAAGTTTCTAATAATAAAAGCTATATACAAAACAGTGGTAATAGTAGACTTTACTACATAGAGAAGAGTCAATTCTTTTATAACACTTGAATACATTTATCTCCAATAGATGATTATTATAAAGATTCTCTATATGTTCATCCTATTATAGATATATCTAAAAAATCAACTATTACAACTTTATATTCAAAGAATCTTTATTCTTTTGTCGCATTTCAAATAAATATAATACGTTATTAACAAATATTGAATAATAAAATTGTATCAACAAAAAGAACTAGTGCAATATTTTTAGCAATTGTACTGGTTACAGGAACAATTGCTCTATCATCTCCATCGTTTATTATTAAAGGAGTGAATGCACAGGGCCAACCATACTATGGATATAATAGCCATGGACCTGAATATCCAGACAATAACTA
>CAWIYT010000118.1:0-14359 GCA_963840085.1 uncultured Nitrososphaerales archaeon | reverse complement strand
GGTATTACTCCCTCCTTGAGATATTTCTATCGAATTCAATACTGGAATATCTCTAAAAATAAGTTCTAAAAAAAACTAAAAGCTAAATCTAGATAGTAGTATATCTCTACAATAGCATCATATTTTCGTACATTATCGGTTATCTATTTTAACTAAATTTAATAGAAGTGTATAACCTATAAAATTTAAAAATAATTTGAAATTTATTATGGGATTATCTATTTAATTAAAGGTATCTTATCTTCAGCTTGAGGTGAAGTATTGTTTGTTTCCATTGATTCATCTATTTGTGGTATTGTAATTATAGGACAGTAATCATCAATTTCTGATGTTTCATTTTTTTCTTGTGCAAAAGTCATTCCTGCATTTATAGATAGCACACCTAATGTAAGAGCTGCAATTAATGTTATGATAAAATAGGTTTGTTTCATAAGATTTTTTTAATAATAATCTTTTTTAAATATTGTCTTTTGAAAATAATAAAAGCTAAATACTATGTAATAGAACCCTACTACATGGAGGGCACTACTCCCGACGGGCCCGCTACGATATCGGTGCTAATATAGGAGTCCAACATATATAAAAGTGAGAAATATGGTGGAATCAGCAAAAATAGAGGCATTGGAATGTGAAAACTATAGCATTAATAGTTATAACTTTCAAGATGAAAATAGTATAAGAATTGACCCTTATACCATGTTTTTACATGCTATGAAGTCTCCTGTTACAAAGACTAAATATAGCAGACGTCTTGAAATGTTTTTTGATTTTCTAAAAATACCTGGAGAAAGTCTAGAAGAAAGATGTTTAACTTTTGTCAATAATGGACAAAGTAATGTTAATTGGGTATTTACAAATATTTTAAAATTTGTATTATTTCATAAAGAAAGGATACATAAAAAAGAAATTTCTGGTGCAACTCTTATCAACTATCTAAAAGCAATAAAATTATTTTGTGAAATGTCAGACATCTCAATAAATTGGAAAAAGATTACAAGAGGATTATCAAGAGGAAAGAGATATGCAAATGATAGAATACCAACTATAGCGGAAGTAAGAAAAATAGTTGAATATCCAGATAGAAGAATCAAACCAATTGTATACACTATGTGTTCTTCAGGTATTAGATTAGGAGCTTGGGATTATCTAAGATGGAAACATATTATTCCAATATTGAATGATAAAAATGAAATTATTGCTGCTAAAATTAGAGTATATGCAGATGAGGAAGAAGAATATATATCGTTTATTTCCTTGGAAGCTTATTCACATTTAAAGGAATGGATGAATTATCGTAAAGAAGCTGGAGAATTAGTAACTGAAGAAAGTTGGCTTATGAGAAATCTTTGGGATGTAACAACTCCTACAGGAAAAGGACTTGCTACCATTCCTGTGAAATTAAAACCATCTGGAATTAAACGATTGATGGAGAGAGCATTATGGGGTCAAGGAATTAGAACTAAGCTTAAAGATGGTAAAAAGAGACATGAATTTCAAGTAGACCATGGTTATAGAAAATTTTTCAAAACTCGTTGTGAACTTGGTGGTATGAAACCCATTAACATAGAAAAATTATTATCTCATTCTACTGGAATATCCGATTCGTATTATAGAGCTACAGAACAAGAATTGTTAGATGATTATCTCAAAGCAATGGATTCTCTTACAATTGATGAAAGAAACAAACTAAAAAAACGAATAGATAGTCTAGAAGAAAAAAATGAAGATGAAAAATATATTATCAAAGCTAAATTGCATGAAAAGGATGAACAAATAAACAAGTTAATTGCAAAAACAAGAAAAATTTGAACAAATGATACAGTCCTTGATTGACAGTGGACAATTAAAGCAAAATGAATTAACTGGATTCGAGGTAATTTTTGTAAGCCATAAAGTAAACTATTCCACCTAATTTGTATAACCATAAATATTCATCTGCTTTGTGTTCTATTACAAATTTTTTGCTCCAAGTATTTGCTTCTTTTTCTATTTCTCTTTATTCATTGATTCTTAATTTTCTCATTATCTCTTTCAAATTTTCTTTAAAATCTGATTCAGTATTACTTGTTTATTTTTAGTAGTATCCCTAAACATTCTTTGCTGTTGTAATATCATTCTATTTTTTTAAATTAGGATAAATTAAATACCATTTTTCTATAATTCCATTAACATACCTGATTTCAAAAGATATTGATAAAGAATTTCCTGCCTCTGGGTTTTCCAATAGTTTTGATAATTTTTCTTAGATATGTAGAAAGTTCATAATGTGATTTAACACCCGAGTATATCATATCTTCCTTCATCTTTCGTTGGATGACCTGGCTTTTTTAGGTAATCGGATGAATGAACAATTACATTTGTTCTAAAGAATATAATATTCACTTAAATCAGAGTCATAATTTGAATAATTCTTAAATCTTCTGGAAGTCTTTTCTTCAAATCAGTTGGTCTAAACGGTAATTTTTTTCCTTCTAAATTTTTTTATAATTTCATGAATTAAAGATGTATGGGCCAACGACTAATTTTCGTAATGAGCTTGTTTATTTGCATATTTCTTTGGAGATTTAATTTCCTTTAAAAAATATTTTCAATTAATTTCCAAATTCCTTCTTTTATCTGATTTATAATTTCCATTTCTTCAGACGTAAAGGATTTTACCATTTTTTAAAAATGACCTAAAAATACAAGATTCGTAATATAATTAAATTGTATCTATTTAATGTATGAATAACATAAAATATTATTCATATGAAAAAAGTACGGTCTTATTAACAAAAGAGGTATATCAGAGGCTTCGTGAAAAAGGCAAATTTGGTGAAACATTTTCCGATATTGTAAAACGCCTACTTAACCAAATTGATTATTTTGAGAACAACAAAAATGGAAGAAATGACAATAATGAATGATAAGATAATTGCATTTCATTAGATTTTCTTGGTAAAGAATGTAAAAATAATTATCATAATCTATGTGCAGGTCAATGGAAAGGATTAGGATTTCAAGTAACTTGCAATTGTGAATGTCATACTAAAAAAACAGGATTAGGAAAAGATGTCAAATACGAAGACAGTTACCGTCTAAAATCTGTTGCTATGCAATTTGAATCGGAGGGGTAAATTAATACATGACCTTAAATTTTCAAATTAAAAATAGATACACGTTTTCAGCAATACAAGATAATATAAAAAAAGAGTTAGCTACTGTAAAATTTGATGTAAAAAATTATACGAAAGATATTGACAAATATGGAAAAAATAGACCTCTCAATCAGTGTTATTATAATTATGACTTGGAACTAGATTTTTCAAATAATCCCAAAATCCAATTTGATATCGATGATAGATGGTATTATTACAAGGCCTATCATTATCAGAAACTTGGTCTATTTTTACGTAAAGATGCTCCTCCCTTCAAAGTCAGTCTATCACATCTATCTCCTGAGATGATTTATGAGTTAAGTCAGTTGGATAAAAATGATAGAAAATTTGTTTTAAAACAGGCTGTTAGTCGAATATTTGAAGATATTAATTTTAACTTGTACCATGATTCTATTTCGGCAAATTTGGAGGTAGTTTTAGTAAAATGAGTTGTGATGATTATGCAGACAATGAAAATAAAGAAAATACTGTAATTGATATGGATAACATTAAAAAGCAATTATTATCGGACCAAGAGAAGTGTTTAGAAGAACAAATAAAAGATAAAATTAATGATACTGAAGATACTGATAAAAAATTAACTATAGACGAACAAGAATTAAAATCAAAAATAAATAATGATGATTATGTAGAGTACTTAATCAAATAGTAAAAAAAACAGTAAAATGTGAAGATGCCCTAATTAGGCAAATTTTATACACTGGATTAAGTTCCTACATACGACGACGACCCCATTAATCTGGGAATTATAGCACCTACAAGCGAAGGTAAGACATATCCTGTAGAAGAATGTATACAATACTTTCCTAAAACAGACGTGTATAAAGTTGGTTCAATGTCTGCTAAGGTTCTAGTAAGGCAAAGAGGAATTCTTATAGATAAAAATGGCAAACCAATAGGTCATAAAATAAAAGAATTGGTAAAAAGAGAAGAAACCTTATAGATGACAAGAAGGAAAACAAGGAAGAAAAATTAAAATACTTGAAGAAATACAGGAACTCTTCGAAGATGCCAAAACATTAATTGATTTAAGTGGTAAAATTTTAGTTTTTTTGGAACCACCACAAAAAGAAGTATGGGATATCCTCAAACCTATACTATCACATGATTCTCCAGAAATAGAATTTCCATTTGTTAACCAGACTGACAGGGAAGGCCACCAGACAAAAGAAGTAATAGTTAGGGGATGGCCTTCCTGTATCTTCTGCAGTGCTAAAGACGAATCTAATTGGCCGATATGGCCTGAGATTAAGAGCAGATTCTTGATTACGTCACCTAATATGATACCTAAAAAGTATAAAGAATCTACCAAGTTAATCTCAACAAAATACGGTTCACCTAACCTGATACAACAACAAACAATTATTTCTGATAATGAGATGGAACAAGCCAAGAATTGTATTTTGTTACTTAAACAGAAAATTACTGAATTACAATCAAAAAATAACAGATAATGGAAATAAAAAAATATCGTTATGGATTCCATATGCTAAACTCTTAGAGAAGGAATTACCTTCTAACAAGGGAACAGACGTCAGGCTGCAGAAAAGAATATTTTCTCTTCTAAGAATTATTCCAATAATAAAATTCAATCTTAGGAAATTACTGGTATTAGAAGGCGAGACTTCTGTTATTGCAGACTTGGAAGATTTGAAAGAAGTTTTATCGATAACACAGAACTTTGATGGTATTCCCAAATTCAAGATTGAATTCTTTAATAATATATTTTATCCTTGTTTTGCACAGAAAAGACAGAACCGATTCAATAATAAAGAGTGCAGACCACAAAAAAGAGGAAGAGATTATAGCAGTAACAACAAGACAACTGTGTGATTATTATAAGGAAATTAAGGGAAAACCGATACCAACTGACAATTTAAAGCACGTATATCTTAACGAGTTGATAAATGAGGGAATCATTGACTATACAGAATCAAAGATTAATGCCAAGCAGTATATTTACTATCCTTTGGTCACAGATTCGTTATCTACGATATCGATTATGGACCCAATCGATGTGGATTCACAACAAACTCCAATAATTTATGAAAAAATTATAAAAAACATTACAGAAACATGGATATTCTGTGAAATAATGAAGTTGATTCGTTATCGATTGGACTTGACCAATTTTCAGTTGACAGATTATTTGAATGGTAGACAGGAATTTCAATTATTTGATAATAATCATCAAGAAGAAGGAGGAGAAAGAGAAGAACAATATCACGAAGTAAGAAGTCTAACTGTAGGAGAGTTCATAGAAAAATATACTGTTGAAAAAAGCAAATCTTCAATCGATAACAAACGGAGCAATATTCTGCTTGATTTTGCCAAAATAAGCCCATTCTTGTCGATTCTAGGCAAAATCGATAACAAAGATATAAAGTAGTTTATGAAAAAACATGTATGTAAAAATAATCAATAAATAATTTTATTACAGTTTTGTGACATTCATAAAAAGTTAACAAAATTAATTAATTACCAATTATAATATCTTGGTAAAGGTCCTAAAGGCACAGGTTGAAGATTTTGATTTAATGAATAATTATTTTTCGTTTGTTTTAATTTTTCTATTTCTGCCTTAAGATTTATAATTGTCTGGTTCAAGTTAATAACATCATTAGCTGTTCTTAAAACATTTACAATATCCTTTCCATAAATATCATTTCTCTCCAAAAAAGTGTTTATTGACAGAAATGTTGGTATATCATAACTATGGTCCTGATAAAATTCAAAGCATTCATACATTCTTATTGATTTTAAATATTGTACCCAATATTTTATAGCGAATTTAAATGGGATATCTAGTAAAACTTTAACTTCATCAATTTGTTTCCCTTCTTTGAAAAGAATAAATGCCTGTGAACTTATAGAAGGTTTTTTTGTTTGATTCTTTTTTTCTTTCCTTATGTTGGTTTCTAATCTTTTCTTTCTCTCGTATTCATTTGCTATTGGTTTTATATCGCGTGGAGATACGTGAGCAAGATGACATATCTCCCGATATGTTTTTCCTTCCTTCAATAGCCTTAAAATTAAATCCCGTTTTTCAAATTTGTTTAAAGGAATTTCGGACATTACTATAATAAGCTCCTAAAAAAAGAAGTTAATAAATCCTATCATCATTGTTATCAATTGTTATTTTATGTTATCAATTAGTTTCCACTGTTATCATCTACATTTCATCATTCGTAGAAAATTTTACAAATAGGTACGACATATAAAAAATAATTTTACAACTAATTTTAGGACGACAGTCTTGAAAAAGGAGCAAAGGAAGTAATTTGTTTTACTAGTCAAAACTTTAGACAGTAAAATCTGAAACAATCTTAAATACATCTCAATATCTAGATTATTGACTATTGATTAAATTACTACTTTCTGGACGAGGAAATATATTATTCATAATAATTGCATGGAGTCTACTAGCATTTGTAAGTTATAATGTGCTATCAGTACAAGCAACAACAGACAAACAAGGTCTATCAAAAAAATACAATTATCATTTTTTTAGTTAAATTTTTTAAATAGTTCTTTTCATAAAATATTTTGACAATCCACCAAAACATATGACTATACCTTATTTTTTTAATTTTTAATTTTAATAACAAAGAAGATTATATTTAATAAATTCAATAATTCTAATTATTATTCTTCGATTCAAAATATATATAAAAATACTTTTCTAGGTATTTTATAATAAGTTTCTAATAATAAAAGCTAAATAGTATGTAATAGAACCCCACTACATGGAGGGCACTACTCCCGACGGGCCCGTAGTTTTCTAGGGCTCATCTACTTTATCTGTTAATAAGTAAATCTACCAGAACTGTACCAAATCATATCTCTATTTTCTACAATTGTGGAACATTTAGAAAAGTCATATATGGTTCATTTCTTATTTACAAATAATTCCATAAACAGTAAAAACAATTTCAAATCCGATTTCATAATAAGTATGTTCATTTTTATGATTTAATCAAAAATTACTCTGTCAACAATCCTCAAATTATACCTAGCATTTGAAAAATCCTAAAGTATGAATGTTCAGAACTTCCAAACCTTATATACTTTATCTATTACAATAGAATGTTGAAAATACTACTGATATTATCCATAATTCTTTCTCTTTATTCTATATCTTTCATCTTGTCAGGTAACAATTTTACAATTCTAGCTCAGCAAGACCTGGAGACAATAAAATATCGAGACTTGGTGATAGACTTAGGTAATGGTCTAACGACTAATGCACAATTAACTATTCCTGCAGTTGGAAATGGTCCATTTC
Source organism: uncultured Nitrososphaerales archaeon (assembly GCA_963840085.1). Classification (GTDB taxonomy): domain Archaea; phylum Thermoproteota; class Nitrososphaeria; order Nitrososphaerales; family Nitrososphaeraceae; genus TH1177. The sequence continues at coordinate 6,916 of CAWIYT010000118.1, read as the reverse complement.
CAGGTGTTCTTCTTATTCATGGGTCTGGTGCAGTAGATATGAATGAAACTGCAGGATATATCCATATTGATAATGCAACAGGGTCAAAGATATATCCTTCAGCTCAACCTTTTTTTGAAATAGCTCAATATCTATCAGAACGAGGCTTTGAAGTACTTCGATATGATAAAAGAGGTGTTGGTGCAAATTATACTATTTTAGACACAAATGTTTGGGGAAATGCTACAGCCAATGATTATATTCAAGATAGCAAGAAAGCTTTGAATGTTCTTTTACAACAGCCTGAGGTAGATTCTAAGAGGATAAGTATAATTGGTCATAGCGAAGGTACACTTTACGCTCCAAGAGTAGCAATCGATAATTCTACGAATGTAAAGAACATAATAATTATGGGCGTCTTAGCTCAGAACCCCGTAAAAGTAGTAGAGTACTATCAAGACGTATCCTTACCCTTAGAGTATGCTTCACAAGTCTTAGATAGAAATAACACTGGATTCATATCCATTCAGCAAATAGCGGACGACCCTCTGTTAAGGCATTTCTTGGTGCCGTCTTCTGTTTTGCGTACTAATAGTACTGAAGCCATAGCTAACACTCTAGCAAAGGATTTTGATACGAGTGGTTACATAAGTATTGAGAAACAACTTCAACCTTTGTTGGTAAAGGGATATGAAAACATCACATCTTTCAAATCGCTCAAATGCAACCAACCCGGAGTCTGTCCTGTATTGTGGAAATCATTATCTAGTTTGATACCAAATCTTAGCATCATTGGTAATGTCTCTAAATCTACAGGTGTCCTAATACTCAATGGAGAAAATGATACTCAGACCCCAGTTCAACAAGCGTTTCTCTTGCAACAAAGATTAACAGATGTAAATCATCCTGACCATACGTTGATAACTTATCCAGACCTCGGCCATTTGTTCTATCCTTCATCCCAATGGCAGACTGGTATAGGCCCAATACAGCAGTATGTATTAGCAGATATTTACTCATGGCTTGAATCTCATAATGGGTTTACACCTCTGACCACTTTTAGCTCATCTTCCTATACATCAAACACTACTAAAATAAAGAATTAAAGCAAAATTCTCAAATTTTATTTTATTGAATTTTTTAAAAATAAGTTTCTAATAATAAAAGCTAAATATAACTTTAATATATCTACATTGGACTCCCTTTTTTAGAACCGCTATCGGTATTATATATTTTAAATAAATTTAATCGATGTTGTATAACATAAAATTTAAAAATAATTTGAAATTTATTATGGAATCATCTATTTAATTAAAGTATATCATTGTCAGCTTGAGGTGAAATATTGTTTGTTTCAATTGACTTGTCTATTTGTTCAGTTGTAATTAAAGAATCTTCAATTTCTGATGTTTCATTTTGAGCAAAAGTAATTTCAGAATGTAAAGGTAGTATCCATATGGCGAGAATTATAATTAAAGTAATAATACAATAGATTTGTTTCATTAAATTCTTTTAATAATAAGTCTTTTAAAATATTTTCATTTGGAAAAAAAATCTAAATCAAAATTTGTTGCATCTTTATAATAGGCTCGTTTTTGTACCCGATATCCTCATTTTTTCATTATATGAATAATCTAGAACTAAATTGATAAAATTATCTCAAATTGTTAAATATTATATTATAGTTTTAAATAACAATAGTATTGGAATCATTCAACAATAACGATAATTATATCTTATTGGTGGACGATGAACAAGATATTCTTGATTTATTTACAGAATATTTATCATCCAATGGATTCAATATAGTATCATTTCAAAATCCTAAGGAAGCATTGAATTATTTTTATCAAAATCAAAGTAATTGTTCTATAGTTATAACTGATTATAAAATGCCTCAAATGTCTGGAATAGATTTGATAAAAAAAATAAGAGAGAAAGATATCAATTGCAAAATAAAAACCATAATTATTAGTGCTTTTATTAAAGACAATCTTCCTTACGATAAATCATACATTACGATGATAGATAAAATATTAGAAAAGCCCGTATATCTTGATAGGTTAAAGAATGAAGTTAAAGAATTAATTTCAACAATCGATATTCAGCAAAAACCCAGATAGTAATAAAATAAAAAGTAGTATTGATTAATCCAAAATGTCAATTTCTACTTTTAAGAGATAACAGTGCAATTGTCTCTAATCCTAATAAATAATATTACTTATTAATCTAAAGTGAGTTCATACGTTAAAGTCTAAAGCAAAAATATTGATAATAGATGATGATAAAGACATCACTGATTTATTTGCCATTTATTTAGAAAGTAATGGTTATATTGTAAATGCATATACCAATCCTGTTGAAGCCATAAATAACTTTAGCAAAAATAGTCACGATTTGATTATACTTGATTTGAAAATGCCGATTATGGATGGAATGACAATATATCACAAAATAAAAGAAATTGATAATAATGTAATAATTTGCTTTACTACTGCTGATATAAACTATATTCAACAATTACAAAAAGGTATTATCGATATTGATAAAATTGTTTTATACAAACCGGTATTATTGAAAGACTTGAAAAATAAGATTGAATCGCTTTTATTATCTAAGGCAAGAAGTAAATGGTAAACCAACAACTATGATGATATCTTTGATATATATCACTTTTCCATAAAGTTTGATTATTGATTTATATATATTATTAACTATTATACTAATGGTATTATTGTTACCAATAAAGAGAGATTAATAGTTCAAAAAAAGAATCTATATGAAGTTTGTCTATATCTCATTATTTTTCCTTTTTTAAATCTTGGAAAGTATTAGTATGAATATGCGATGTTACATGTTCATTGCAATAATAAATTGAACATTTGGGACATTGATTTCTTGGACTCGTTATAGCATTGAAATTCTTGTACAAAGTATGTCCCTTCAAGGATTCTTCTCTCCATTTATTAGCATCGGTAATATGACTCATATAATAGAATTGTATAGAAATACTACATTTGAATTGAGATGAACCTTTCTAGTTCATTATTGCTTACTATAATGATTTTACGTTAGGGGATGTTCAATTATGATGCATCAGACAGAATCGTATCAACAATTTTCAATTTAGGTAAGAAATCTTGCATATTTGTTTACAGTCATTAAATATTGTATTAATAATTGGAATATGGATAAGCAAGGAACATAACCCACCATTTGCTACATAGATGGAAGTCGGTTTTAGCTTTTCTCTATCATTAATAAAGAATAAAATCTATAGAAGAGTGTTGGATGCAATTTTAAAATCAATAATAAAACGACAAATCCCTTTTCTAATTGGTGGTACTATTACTGGAATTATTATGACATACTATTATGGTTTTTTATTTACTATTATCGTAAACAGTGCAATTTGGTATGTAATTTCCTATTTAGTTAGCAAATATTATTATAAAGCCAAAGGAATCAATGACCAAAAATATCTCATTCAATATGGTCTATCTAAAATAAAATCAAGAAATAGACATTATAGAGAAAGATAGTTTTTACTTAAGTTATAGTTAATTAGTTATGTGTTAAGAAAGAAGAAGAACATTATCAACAACAATAACAATAGGAAAAAACAATTAAATAAAATTAGATTTACTAACATTGCTAAATACAATTATTATAAATTATTACCGAGTTAGTAGTTCAAATAACTACAACGTTCAAATCTTGGAATTGGCATTGTAATTGTTGTAGTTGTCATAGTCGGAACAATCAGCCCAACCCACTTTCACATAATCGGCTATGACAATTAAGTTATGTCAAAGTATTAAATAATTTAATGAACAGGTTGTCTTACCGAAAGAATCAAGTCCAGTCCAAAGAACTTGAACATGAGCATAATGATGATGTCATGGCCTCCTATTGTTATGATATGAATTCCTTAGAGGGCTATGGCAATAAATTAAATTATTAACCAAATTGTCTCAAATTATTATATACTATAATAACAATGTGAAAATACTCTAAAACAAAAACCCTAATCATATTCCAATGCCATAGCCTTCTTCTCGATTATTTGACAGCGATAAAAAGAGGAAGGCTATGCTTTGCTATAATAACTAAATTCTCTCCAACTGTTAAATAATATCATATCAAATAATTCATACAATCTTATAAGCAGATTATAAGGTTGTATTGAACCACCATAACCTTCTATTATTTCACATAACCTCAATAGTAGTGGGTTATGGCTTTAACTTTTAAGATAAATTGTTAAAATTTGATTTAATCCAGTCTAATCTACTAGATTGTTAATAGATTCTATCCTTTTACTTTTGTCCTGAAAACAATTGATGATAGAAGAGGTTGATAAATTACAGAAGGTGATATCAAATGTGTTTATAATACGGTTATAATCTCAGAAATTCACAAATTCATAACTATATCTAACGAATGTGAGAAAAATCTATTTAAAAGAATGTGCCTCAGCAGGAATAGAAGCAGGTAAGTTAAGATAATACAAGTTACAAATACTAATAATTATCTATAATGAGATATGATGTGTAAGGGAATATGTTCGCGCCATAAAGTAATTAGGCCTTCAACGGGTCAGCGTTATTTGATAGGTCAAAAACGTTGTCAAGTTTGTCAAATTTTTATTGATTGGCAAGGTATATTTTGCCCCTGTTGTGGTTATAAATTAAGGATTACACCAAGAAACAGGAAATTAAAACTAACATTAAGAAATCGTAAAAATTAGATACAAAACAATATTCCGCAGTATTTTGAATAAAATTATTAGCAACTGAACAATGCAATAATTTACAAGAATGATGGTTATGGTAAATGTGTCATATTAAATGAAATGATGGTGCTATCACTCGAGAATGTAAATCTAACTTCACAATGATTAATTATTTAACAAAATCTTTTTGGAAAGTTATAGTATCATTGCTATGGAAAATTAATTAATATTTAGTATTCTAACATTTTTCAGCATTAAAATTATTTATCAATAATAGCTATTGAATAATACAATAACCATTCACTAACTAAATTATATAGTATACGTTACTAAATGATTCTACCAATTCTAAATATAAGGAAAGTCATAGTTAACAAATATGCTTAAGTCAACATACTAAGTTCGGACTTTGTTTGATGGCTTCGTTGATAATGTTATCAACGTTTCAGCAGCAATAATTGGTAACATGAATCTTTTTTCAGATGCAATGGCCTCAGAAATAACATTCCGATAAATATGACAAATACCAAGAATACGACAAAAGTTATTATTCTGACAATGATAATCAATACACACCAGATTATAATTATTATTATGAACCAATGAAACAACAACAATCAAGTTATGACGATACTAAACCGTGAAACAACAACAATCAAGTTACGATGATTATTATGAACCGATGAAACAACAACAATCAAGTTATGATAACAACAACTATGGTTATGATAATAATCAAAAATATCTTATAACGACAGTTATGAAGATATGAAAACATATAGGACATATCCTACAAAAGACAAAAAATATGTCTGCCAAACTGGACAGTTTAAAGGTTTCTTTGTTGAATCTGTTGAATTCTGTAAGTTGGAAATACCAGCAGGTCCACAAGGTCCACAAGGTCCACAAGGTCCACAAGGGCCAGCTGGCCAAATAAATTTTACAAATACTTATCTTGTAGTTGGTCCTGGGGCTACTATTACTAGTGAAACTCCAACTAGAGCATTTTCAGTAACATCCTGTGACGCTGGTGATATAGTATTAGAAGGAGGAGGAAGCGTTGCTAATTTTTTGGATGAAGGCTTAGGTAATGTATTCCAGATATTCCGAGAAACAGTTAATGAAGGAAATGGATATCAGGTAGGTGGAGTAGGAACTAATCTCACTAGCTTTGACAGCAATGCAATATGCATTGACAATCCACCATTGAGACCTTAACTTCTTTTTTTTATTAATAAAAATTCACCTAATTTTTTAAAAATATATAATAATAGAAAATTACATCTTACTATTTTCGATATACTATACATTGGACTCCCTTTTTAGAACCGCTATAGATACTGCTTTTTAATAACGCTATATGGAGATCTTAATAAATACTCATTTATTCACTTATTATAAAATTCTATTGATTGTCCATTATAGTAATTTTTTTTATTAACTATCATATCATAAATCTTTTTTGCAACTTCTTCCGGTTTCATGAAATTTGTATTAGATTTATTAAATCCATCATTAACCATATTTTTTATCATATCTGTATCTACTCCACCAGGACATATTGCCATAATTTTTATATCATAATCAATGATTTCTTTAGCCACACTTTCAGTTAAACCTATCATACCAAATTTACTGGCACAATATGAAGATAAGTTTGAAAAGCCAGATTTTCCGGCTCCTGAACTAACATTGACAATAATCCACCAAATTTATTTTCAATCATATACGGAAGTACCTCCTTGGTAAATAGAAAAGTACCTTTCAAATTAGTATCAATAGTCTTATCCCATTCTTCTTCAGTTGTATCCATTATACTGTTAAAATAAACTATCCCTGCATTATTAACAAGAACATCAATCCTTCCAAATCTTTTTACCGATACATCAACAAGAGATTTTACATCTGAATATTTGCTAACATCACACTTTAAGCCTAAAATATTTTCTTTTTTAGAAGGAAATTTGTCAAGAATTTCTTGTATGACATGATCTACGCTTTGTTGACTTCTGGAAGATATAACTACATTTAATCCATTTTGTAATAAAAGTAATGCAGTTTCTTTACCTATGCCTCTTGTACTTCCAGTAACAATGGCAGTATACTTGTCTTGCTTCGTGAAATTCATAATTAGTTTCAGTCTTGTATAAATTTAAATTATGTAGATACAGCTGAAACCTATACTCTACATTGGTATCCATT
>CAWIYT010000117.1:0-17539 GCA_963840085.1 uncultured Nitrososphaerales archaeon | reverse complement strand
CATCTTTTGCTTTATAGCAGAAACACTCTTCTGTATTCTTCTTTATCCTTGGTACTCTTCATGAATGAAAATAATTCCTTTTTCTGTATACTAGATAATTCTAGTCTGACAGGATTATTTGGCACATGTTGATAGATTATATAACAAAGCTAAATCCATTTCTATATTTGTGATAAATGGATAGAACAATGTTGATAAAAGATTAGAGACTTAACTTAGTAATGGTGTCAATTCTAATAATGCAAATGTAGCTACCTCTACAAGTAAAGAGGATATTTTAGATTATAAAGAACAGACAAATAATAATACCGCTGCTGACCTGGACCTCAACTCTTTATTGTAATCTTCAGATGCTGTAATGAATGAAGAAACAGATCTAGTGGGTAAAGAGAATGATACAGAGACTAAAGAGCCAACACCTTTTCAAGTATATTTTGTTATAGTATTACATTATTGACATTTTTGGATTATATCCATATTCAATAAGAAATTTGACCAATTTCAAATATACATAAACTAAATACTAAGTTAAGTATCATATTTTAGGCCAACAACCAAAACATCTAAGATACCTTCTTACATTACATAACAGATTATCTTCTGTTTCCATAGTTGTAATTGGCACATACATCTTTTTTCAGATTTCTGTTTACTTTTGTTTCTACTAGATTCAGGAATGGTGCACGTGTTGGTAGAAATAGTACAGTTAGCCAGTCTGACTGTCTTTCTATATACTGTTTTGTCTTTTTGCTTACATGAAATGATGCATTGTCTATTACAAGGATGAATCTCTTGATACTTCTCTTTCTGTACATATCTTTTGATGCTTTTTAGATGGTTTATGAAATCATTGCTGTTTCTGGTCTTGCTTGTTGTAAATTTGATTCCATTTAGTGGATAAAGAAGTGTTATGAATACATTGACTTTATTTTTAGATCCTTTATGAAGTATCTTTTGCTGTTCTCCTCTTCTCATGTATGTTCTGGTTATGTATGGTTGCAGATGTAACCATGTTTCATCTTCAAATCCCAGTAGAATCTTTTTTTAAAAGAGCAGACGATACTTTTTTGTACCTATCTATCTTGTTCTTCTTTTCCTCATAATCATGCCTTTTTCCAGTTCAAGTTTTGGCTGTTTGTATACTATACCTAAATCCTGAATTATCCTCCATGTTTGCATTGGACTGACATTCATTTCCAGTAATGATGTGAGATAAGTAGCCAAAAGTCTGATACTCCATGTATTCTTGAGATAGCCAAATGTCTTGGGTGATTTGTTCAGTACTATATCTTTAATCATTTGTTTATTCCTATCAGTAGATATTACTGGTTTTCTACCTCCATTCTTTCTCTTATTTCTTATACCATCCAGACCATATTTTCTATAATTGTTAATCCAGTCATACACATTACGGTAATTGACACCAAGGTTTTTGGCTATTGTTCTGTATGGTACTCCTTCCATCTTTTGTTTTATGGCAGATGCTCTTCTTCTGTATTCCTCTTTGTCACGAGTACTCTTCATGAATGAAAATAATTCCTTTTTCTGTACACTAGATAATTCTAGTCTGACAGGATTATTTGGCACATGTTGAAGATGATATAACAAAGCTAAATCCATTTCTATATTTATGCTAAATGGATAGCACAATGTTGATAAAAGATTAGAGACTTAACTTATTAGGATTATAATGTCAGTAAGAGACTTTATCATTTTCTTATACTATGTATTATATTCATATATCATCTTTAGTATGAGAGTAAAATATAGTAAATTAAACTTTAATTTATCTAAAAAAAATAATGGTATTAAAAAAATCTAATAATAATTATAATATATATCTTAAGTTCTCTATTATAGAATATAATAAATTTTGTATTACCTTAAAATTTGATAAATAAATTCAAATATGTTATTAATGATAAAATATTTTTTGATTATAATCATAAACTACAAAATACTATTAGTAGGATTCATCGACAAATTCAGTTAGCTTCAGTTAGCTGGTCGCAAGTAGAATCGTCCATGTAGTAGGGTTCTACTACTTAGACATATTTAGCTTTTATTAATAGAAACTTATTTTAAATTATCAAAGAGGAAAAAGATTGTAAAAATTCTTATCTAAAGTTTTCATATCAATAAATTTCAAATTTACCGAATATCAAATTAATGATATTATTAACTTAAATATTGTTGAATTATTTGTAATAGCTTATAGTTATTGGTTTCTTGACAATTTCCAAATTTAAATCGTTATTTTTTATATCATCATATGCAGTTATTAGTATCATCTTGATTTTTGGGTTTATTGCTGCTATTTGATAGATAGATTGCATCCTTGCATTGGTAACATCTTGTAGTAAACAATAATCAAACTTTTGATAATGAATAAAATTATAAAATTATTTTTTTCAATACTTCTTAATCTTTTTTCAATATTTTTGAAAATGTTTTAATTAGATAATTATGATATAATTCAACAATTAATTTTGAAAATACCAAATTTATTCGTTATATTAAGTTTAATCAGTTTTCTTAGTATAATCTTGGTTACTGGTTCTTTTAAAAGTTATACAAATTTTTTTGAAAATAACAACCATATTCTTTTAAAAATTACTCCAATTTATGCCCAAGATAATGGTAATGACTTTGAAGATGGAAATATCTTTCCTAGTTTTGAAGATGATGATGGTAGTGACTTTGAAGATGGGAATATCTTTCCTAGTTTTGAAGATGATGAGGGTGGTGGTGATGGAGGTGTAAAAGAAGATGGTGGTGATGGTGGTGGTGATGGAGGTGTAAAAGAAGATGGTGGTGGTGATGGAGGTGTAAAAGAAGATGGAGGTGGTGATGGAGGTGTAAAAGAAGATGGTGGTGGTGATGGAGGTGTAAAAGAAGATGGAGGAAATGAAGAAAGAATTAACGAAAATACTAATGATTTTAGCCCCTTATCCTCTGGCTCACCAACAAACACAGATGATAAAGCAAACCCAGATGATAAAGCAAACCGAGATGATGAAGTAAACCAACAGACGGGTCAACAAGCAGAACAAGAAGCTGTTGGTAATGGAGTAAACCAAACTGTTGGTAATGGAGTAAACCAACAGACGGGTCAACAAGCAGAACAAGAAGCTGTTGGTAATGAAGTAAACCAAACTGTTGGTAATGGAGTAAACCAAACTGTTGGTAATGAAGTAAACCAAACTGTTGGTAATGAAGTAAACCAAACTGTTGGTAATGGAGTAAACCAAACTGTTGGTAATGGAGTAAACCAAACTGTTGGTAATGGAGTAAACCAAACTGTTGGTAATGGAGTAAACCAAACTGTTGGTAATGGAGTAAACCAACAGACGGGTCAACAAGCAGAACAAGAAGCTGTTGGTAATGAAGTAAACCAAACTGTTGGTAATGAAGTAAACCAAACTGTTGGTAATGGAGTAAACCAAACTGTTGGTAATGGAGTAAACCAAACTGTTGGTAATGGAGTAAACCAAACTGTTGGTAATGGAGTAAACCAAACTGTTGGTAATGAAGTAAACCAAACTGTTGGTAATGAAGTAAACCAAACTGTTGGTAATGGAGTAAACCAAACTGAACAACAACAAGACACAGGTGAACAGGTAGACCAACAGACGGGTCAACAAGCATTTGGAGCAGATGTTGAACAAAAATAGGTCAAACCGTAACTCTGATTGCCGAAATGTCAAATACTCAGGAAGCGAAGAGCTTTCGGGATGTTCAACAAGTAATTAAACAAATCGCAAAACAAACTGCTTCAGGTGGCGGTGATGTTAACCAAATTATTAACCAGATATCAACACAAATAGCTAATAATCCAAAAAGTGATTTGGCAATATAAATATCCTTTTTGTAATTAAATAATAAAGCTATCTAAACTAATAATTCAATTAATTTGATTTAACAACAATAAAACCTATTAACTTTTATAATTTGATATTAATAAAGGCTACAATTATATTAAATGATTCACCTTCTTTGACATTCGGGTTCACTTACAAAATCAATAAGACGGTCGGGAGTAGAATCGTCCATGTAGTAGGGTTCTACTACTATCTTGTATTTAGCTTTTATTATTTAGAAACTTAATTCTAAGTATAGAAAATTAGATAAAAAATAGAAAAAATATCAATAAAAAAAACTGTACACTTCAGGAGTTGAATTAACACTATTTCTGTGTTCAATATTATTTGAATATTATTTGAATATCATCGAATAACTGCTACTTTAGAAAAGTATCTTCTGGTATTTTGATTATCATAGTCCAAGGCTAAACATATTTTGATATACTCTAGTATCTTCAAGGCTAGACATATAGGATACAATGTTATGGAAATAATAGCAACATCAAGAAGTGTTAATTCATATCCATTTTTCTCAATATCTGGAACTATATGCAATAAGCGGAAATGATTAAAATCTCAATATACTAAATCATTTACCTTTTTATTTAATAATTTAGATTTTGTCATCATGGGAAATAGATTTTGATATACTTTCATTCACAACACTAATTAATTTAAATATTGATACACGTTTTTTAAGAATATTAAATTTATAATTACATTTGAGGTCAACAAAATAATCACTCATTATAATTACATTCATTTTAGGATTTATTTCTAAGAGTTTAGTGCTAAGAAATAATCCATTCATATCTGACATTTTGTCATCGGTAATTACTAATGAGTATTTATTAGGGTGTTCTTGAATGTGTTGATATGCCAAAAGAGGGTCAGTGAAACTAGAAATATCATCATAGCCACTCATTTTTAAAGCCTCACTAAATATATTTAATAAATCTACATCATTATTGATTATGACTATAGATTTATTAAACATCAGCGTATAGATTTAAACGTAAAAATTCTATTTATGATTTGTTATTCACTTTTTTGAAAATTTATCTGAAAAATAATCATATTATAAGAAAGATTAGATGCAATAGAAAAATTAGTTATATTAATAAGATTATTGAAATAAATAATAATTATGTGTATGAAAGAAATTAATCTCTTTTGTATTGTTTTGCTTCTTCTTTGGTTATCTTAAAATAGACAGTATCGCCATTAAATTTCTTTACTAAATTCTTTGGAATATAATATCCTTCTTTATCTACAGTACCTTTTTGTGTAATTATATGTTCTCCTAAAATCTCTTGAACTTCACCAAAATCAGTATCATCACCTAGTCCTCTTGCTTCTTTTTTGACAATGTCTTCAGAATTATAGTCAGCAGTATTAGAATTGTTTGTCATATAGTTATTAGTATATTATTTTTATATATAAACAATCATATTTTCAATTAACCATATAGATATCAAATGTATTTACCCAATTAGAAAATGGTTTCTGTTGTCCTTTAATTTTAATTAATTAAGCAATTAACATTCATAAAATTAATCAATTTAAGAGGTAACTCTTCATTACGCTATTTCACTTATTGATTTCTATATCAAATATAAGCAGACTAAATTTTATTATGAGTTATCATCACCTTTATCAATAATCAATAACTTATGGTTGGACATTGAAACGATGGAATCTAATTTATGTAATAGTTTCCACTATTCTCATAATAGGAGGTCTTTTTGGTTATCTTTTAACTCAAATTCAAAAACCTTCAGAATGTAATGAAATAATTTCGCAGTTGAATAGAGAAGGAGATAAACTTGATGAAGAATCAAAAGTAATAAATGAAAAAATAGCTAAATACAATAAAGAAATTTCATCATATAAGCTGGAACGTTTCCCAAATTCATCTTACACTCAACAAATAGAAAATATGGAATCAGACTTGAAACAAAAATCTAAAATACATGAAGAAAGGATAAAAATACATAATAATAAAGCCGAATCATTAAAAGAGAAATGTAATTTAGCGATAGAATATAGATAAATTAGATTATTCATTTTGCATTATTCACAATAAATACTGCTACTATTAAAATAATATTAAAAGAAGCCATAGCCCCCTATAATGAATACAACATCACTAGTAAAGAGGCTATAGCCTCATGTATATATGTCATCTAATTTGGTTGTATATTCACATTGCATCTATGCTATTTAATAACTTGGTACAAATTAATTAATTAATTAATTAATTAATTAATGAATTTTGTCATAGCCTTCTAAGGAATCTACATATCATAACAATAAAAGACTATGAATTTTCTATCTTTCTTTGGACTGAACAACTAGATTCGAGTACACAGACTTGTTAAACATATTATATAATAATTGGAGACAATTTAATTTAATTAATTGTCATAGCCTGAATGAAATAGAGATGAACAGTATTTGGCTGGAAGATAAACTGGTCCATCCAGACTATGACAATTACTGGTTTGGTTGGTGAATTTGCCTATATACCTACCTATCTAATGGCTTTAAGGGAGTATTGTAAATCATTCTTGACACACATGAGATTTATTAATTATTCGCTATTTCTCATTCTCCATTTTGAATACTTGTCTGTAGTCTAATATCACTAGAGTAATAGATTAATCATTAATTAAATAGATCAATTTGTAAATTTTTTTAAATTATTTATTTTAACTATATTTTCTTCTAAGATTGTTTAAAGAATAAGAAGGTTCTGTATGGAGTTCTTTGGACTGAAAAACCAGACTAGAGGACGTGTATAGTAATACATGAGCCTCAATGAACCTCGTTTTGTTTTGTCCTAGCCTGAACATGTGAATGAAAGAGTCATAACGATCCAGACTATGACGATTGATTAAAGACGACAATTTTTTTTCTCATAGTTGATAGATGTTTTTTTCCTCCTATGATCTTTTCTTTTATTTGTATGTGATGAAGATCACAAGAATACCTAATGAAATTATTATTTATTATTTGTGAAAATGTCTATTTGTATAAATTATAGTAAAATATTAGGAATAATATCTTCTATTTATCTTCCCTAGAATAATAGACTAAATAATTAAAAAATAGAAATAATATAGACACAAATAATTATTTCCCAAATGGCTTATCTAATTTTGTTGTTGCTATGTTATCGGAAGTGTGAACATTGTTTACAATACTAGCCCAACTAAAAATATATTAAATTAGATAAATTTGTAAAAGCCATAGCCTACTATTGGAGGAGCAATGACGAATGTACCATGTAGAAGGCTATGACAGTAATGTGGATATATGCTTGTTTGTCTTCAAATCCACAGCACTCAAGTCAGCCATAGGAATAGGTAAGCCATGGCATTTTTCTTCAACCTAATTGCTGCTGTCTATCTTCGAATCTGGAATAGGTGTAAAAATTTGTTATACATACTATATAATACTTGAAGATAAATTAATTTTCATAGCCAGGTACTCATAACTTCTGATTATGTTCGTTACAGTTACATGAATTGATATTATAAAATTTTCTTCATTGTGTATCATATTGCTTAAAATGACAAAATAAATTACAAATATTTTAGGAACTAAACATTATTTCAAAAAGTATTATTTCTTTAAGAATAAAGGACTAACAATTATTCCTACCAAAGTAAAAGATCCAATGATTGCGGCAATAAATACAGTATCTGCTATTGATGCTAAAGGTTGCCCTACAACTGCTACAAATATTGCATATACAAGAATAATAAATCCAATCAAAGCAAATAGGCCAAAAATTATTGATTTAATAGCAAACGATGATCCTTTTTCTTCACCTCCTGTTTCTCCTATAAATTCTGACATTTTTCCAAATATTTTATCCTTAATAGATTCACTTTTTCCTTGTCTTTTATAATTATCAGAATTTCTAGATAAATTTTCAGCCATTTCAAATATTATTCTATTTAATAATATAAAAACAATTTTTTAAATTATTTCTAAAAATAAACTTTTTAGTAAAACCGATAGTCTTCTGGTATAAGTGATTTTATGTGAATATAGATTTAGAAGGTTATGGTATTACTTATTGGTTTTAGAGTATCTTATTAGATTGATTAGTTTGCTATAGAAAAAGGGTGTATACATGTCATACAATACTTGAAGACAAATTAATTAATTGTCATAGCCTTCTATAATGAATGCCATAATAATAGAAGGCTATGGTCCCGTGGGTATATTTGTCATCTGTATTATTATCGGTTGCTTGTTATATTCACGTTGCTATTATGATATTTAAAAAATTGTGGAAAATTTAATTGATTAATTAGTTGTTGTACTTACCAACATAGGTTACAATTTCATTTACTGACATGGGTAACACTTTCTAGTTCTGCTAGGGAGTGTATGAAAAATAGAATTACAAACAAAATATAATTTAATTCATGAAAAAGAATTGACTGGAGATACAGTAACTGATATCTGTGCTAGATACCAGATATCTACAAAGACATATCACAAGTGGAAGAACAGGTACCTAAAGTATGGAATAGACGGTCTACAGGATAGAAGTAGAAAACCACACAATATACAACCAGGAAAAGTAACAAAAGAGATAGAACAAGAAATACTGGATCTACGTATAACAAAAAGATTTGGATGTAATCGTATTAGATTCAGGTTAAAGAGACTAAAGGAGATATCACTTAGTACCAAAATCATATACAAGATACTGAAAAGACATGGTTTGAACATCCTGGAATGCAAGATCAGAAATAGAAGAAAATGGAAAAGGTTTGAGATGAAAAAACCAAACCAGATGGTACAGATGGATATTTTAGGACCATTTTACCTTGAGAATTCAGATAAAAAGAACTATTTTATCAGTTGTGAGGATGATTGTTCAAGGAAAGCAGCAAGTGACTGGTCTGAAAGAAAAAGAAGTGTAGATGTCCTGGATGTACTTGGAGACTACATTGTAGAGAATGGGAAACCTAACAAGGTAATGCATGACAATGGTAAACAATTTACATCCAAAATATTCAAAGGTTTCTTGAAAAAGAACAATATAAAGGATAAACCAATTCCAAAAGGCTATCCACAACTACAAGGAAAAATTGAGGCATACAACAAGATAGTAAAGAATGAGTTTCTTGCAGTAGAAACTATTCCTAATGTAAATGATGGAAAGAAAATGTATTACATGTTTGTAAAAGCATACAATGATGAAAGAGAACATGGTGGTATCAATGGTCATACACCATCTGAAATGTTTCTTATGAAAGGAACAAGATTAAATAATTCCAGTAGTAACAACATAGTCAAGCAGATAAAAGAAAGTGTTACCCATGTTGGTAAGTGAATCTGTTACCTATCTATGTAAGTACTACAATTAGTAAACAAAAGAAGAAAACGAAGAAGAAGAATTAGAAGAGGAAAGAGGAGGAGAAGATATTGTGGTTGTTGTTGTTTGTGTTGTTGTTATAGGTGGAATATATTCCACAATAACTTTAGCAGGATATGTATTAATCTCGAATTTTACCGTTATCAATTCTTGTAGTTCCGGACCAGCATAAAACTCATTTAACTGTTTTTCTAAATCTTCCAAGTTACTAGAATAAAATATTTTGATACGGTTCTTTATTGCCAATATATACTCTCTCTATATATATCTCTATGATCATCACATATTTCTAAGTTGTAATCTAATTCTTCTATCTCTTTTTTATTCTACTAATCTAATCTAATAAATTCATGTACGATTCTTGTTGTTGTTGTTTCTTTCTATTATTACTTTTCACAAATCTCTAATACCTGGACCTTATCTATCTTTGATGGTTAGCAAGCAGTGTCCATCCAAATACTCGACAGAATTGAGAGATAGATATAAAACGAGTTTTTTTTGTTGTATGTTGTTAGATCTGTAAAAACTTATTATTAAAATATTTTTATTATTGAGACTGTTATAAATTATCATCAGAGTGAAGTAGAATGAATCATTATTCAGTTATTACAATTCCTTGTTTTTTTGTGATAACATTGGTCTATGCAATCTCTACTGCTACTACCCACCACTGCTACCGCTATTGCTACTACTACTAACATACCTATCGAACAACAACATCTTATTATTATCAAAAATATTGATGACAAATATGTAACAGAAGAGGAAAGTATTTTTCAATTTGATACTACTATCCAAACAATGGTACAACAACTACAACAACGGCCAGACGGAGAATCAGATGAAAATGAACCAATTACAGATTTACCAATAATTGATTCTCCTTGTAAATCCTCGTGTCCACCTAACTATAAATTGTGTCTCTACATATGTGAGTAAAAATAACATACATTTTTTTTATCTATCTATCCATATCTCTAGAGTAATAGATTAATCATTAATTAAATAGATCAATTTGTAAATTTTTTTAAATTATTTATTTTAACTATATTTTCTTCTAAGATTGTTTAAAGAATAAGAAGGTTCTGGAGTTCTTTTGACTGAAAAACCAGACTAGAGGACATGTATCAAACATACATGAGCCTCAAGGAACCTCCTCTTTTCTTTTGTTATTTTTGTTGTTGTTATTCTTTAACTGCTTTAAGTATAGTATATTGTATAAGCAAAATTTTCAGAAAAAAAAGAGAAGAAAACATACAAATCATGCTTAAATAGATTTTTTACGTTTAATCTATACTCTATAATGTTTAAAAAATCCATAGCCATAATTGATGATGATCCAGATTTATTAAATATATTTAGCGAAGCCTTAAAAATGAGTGGTTATGATGTTTCTAGTTTCACTGACCCTCTTTTGCATATCAACACATTCAAGAACACCCTAATAAATACTCATTAGTAATTACCGATGATAAAATGCCCAATGTAAATGGGTTATTGATGGGAACCAAACTCTTAGAAATAAATCCTAAAATGAATGTAATTATAATGAGTGATTATTTTGCTAACTTGAAATGTAATTATAAATTTAATATTCTTAAAAAACGTGTATCGATATTTAAATTAATTGATGCCGTGAATGAAAGTATATCAAAATCTATTTCATATGATGACAAACTCTATAATCCTTTATAGTAATTAGTAAAAACCATAGCCCTCTATCTAATGAATCCATTCTACTATTATTCAGTGTAGTAGTAGAAGGCTATGACAGTGTGGATTTGTCTATGCTTGCCTGTGATATATTCGTCTTGTTAAATATAGTATTTAATAATTGGAATTAAATTAATTGTCATAGCCTGAACATGTGAATTGGGTTTATAGTTCTAGGCTATAATATGTCAAATAGGTTTTAGATAGGAGAGATGTATGTATGTGTGAATAAATAGTATAGTAATTAATGATAATAGTATTTTTATTTATTATTGAAATTCTCATTGATTGTATATTTTTAAAGTTAATAGTTTTAATTTTTATTTATTTATTATTTTTGATATTATTTAATATTAGTTTGAATTTCCTATTTCTCGGTTTATTTCTTAATCTGCCTCCACAACATGGACAAGACAAGCCTTGCCAATAAATGAAAACTTGACAAACCTGACAGCGTTTTTGTCCTATCAGATATCGATTACCAGTGTTAGGTCTCATTGCTTTATGGCGTGAACATATTCCCTTGCATCCTTGCACATCATATATTATATTATATTATTAAGATATAACTTGCTTGGTAGTATTTTCACCTTGTTATCTAAGATCATTAATTTGTCTGCTATTGTCTATTGCTGATTTTTTGCTGCTACTAATGGATAGTGCTCATCACAGAACATGAGAGGTGAACCTTCATAGACACAAGTTTTTGTACCAAGTTTAGTACAGTCGTATTCATTTAGGTCCATTGCTAATCCTTCTTTTTTGGCATAGAATCCATAATTACATAGTTCATCCTTTACGATATTACTCATGTATTGATTAATAAAAAAATCATCTATTTGTTTCGTGACTGAAGATGGAATCTCATCATCTTCAATAATATCTTCTATTTCTACAGCACCATTAATTGTCTTTTGTTATTATTATCTTTAGACTCTTGATGCTCAATATCAAGGCATCTTTTAATAATGATAAAGTTTATGATATAATATCTATATAGTCCAGAAAACTTAACTATAGCAAGACAATCTGCTTATTTCGTAATATATGAAAAGAACTTTGTTCAATAGATAACCAAAATTATTTTTCTACATGTAAAGATTCCTGTATTTATTGTTGAAAATTATATTATAATTAATTGTATCACGTTATATTTAATATTGAGGATAGCCACTCAACTTTGGTATGTCTTTCGAACAAACTTTTCGAATTTTGAACTATTTTTGTAGTATCAGGATCTTTTTTTATCAAGTCTACCAACTCATCAGAATTATCAACAGCAAAACAATTATAACCCTCTTTAAAGTCACAATAATCCTTTTTATAATATCTATATACATTTTCAATCCATTTTCTATGTAAAATTAACGCACATCCATCATGTATTGCTTCTAAGAATGTATATTGGGTACCACCACCATCATATCTTATTATCGATAAATCTACTACAAATTTGTATTTTGAGAGAAGTTTTGAAATTGTAAAAAATGATTTTTTAAATTTACCATGGTAACTATTCTTGAAATCTGGATTATTTTTACCAAATGTTAAATAGACATATTTTGGTGTAATACAGCCGTATATGTCGATAAATTTTTTATCTAGTTTTTTATTCGCATTAATTAGAATATCAATATTTTTTCCGTAACCGATTCTTGAGATTGATATCGTACCATTTTTTTCTATATTTGGTTGGTTGCAAGTAGGATAAGGATAAAAAGGATGATATAGAAAAATAGAATCAAGATCATATCTTAGTTTTAGATAGTCTTGCATAGTTTTTCTAATAGTTATCAAATTCCATTTTTTTAAATATGGAATCATACGATTGGATATATCTCTTGGATCATGGATGACCAAGAATTTATTTTTGCTAGATGTTTTCTCTTCTAGTTCAGAAATTACTTGGAAAAAATTATCTTTAATAACAGTTATTAAAAGATCCTTCTTTTCTAGTAAGTGATCTAAAGTAATATTCTTATATTTAATATCGTAACCAAAATCACGCAGTTTTTTCTCATTTTTTATAGAGAAATGTAAAATTGGTTTATTCATTTTATCAAGTCCCATCTTATAAAAAAGATGTGCAGTAAAAGTAGTAACCCCACCATAGAAATATTTATGAAGATATAACAAATCTATGCTTTCAAGAGTATTTTCAATTACACCTTCATAATGAATTCTTTGAATTAGGATTCACCTTGGAGAAATACAATAAAAATAATTATACTAAAAATATTTTTAAATATATCTCAAACAATCAGCAAAAGAAATAATCTTTAATGCTTTGATGATTGAAATTAGGTGTTTTAGTGATGTCCTATAACAAAAAATATTCATAGTTATTTTGTATTTGCTTGTTATATTTAAGACATGTATATGAACCCGAATACATAACGGGTCCGTCGGGATGAAGGGCATTTTTGCCTCTTTTTTATGTAATTTACCTAATTTTCAAGTTTTATTTTTTATTCAAAAATATGGTAATATATGCAGTGGGACGAACCCTTATTCATCAAATGTGGGTTCTATTTTCAGATATTAAAATATTTATTCAATAACTATATCTTCAATAGTCTATTATCTTATTAGTTGGATAAAAGTGAATTAACTTTAGTTCCAAGTTCATTTAACCAGATTGGTTTGTATATAACAATCTTTTCAATATCGAGACTATTTTTCTTAATGTGCTCTATGTATTCTTTATTTGCAGTAATAAATCTAAATAATAGAATAATGGATAACTCTCAAACCAAGAATTATAATAAGTAAATTGAATAATATTATTGATGAAAAGTGAATTTGTAGTATCAAAAATTGAGGCTTCTCAAGATGAAAAAAGCCCTTTTGTTTATGTTGTATTCACTGATACTAAAACTTTTGGCAAAGGAAAACAACAACAGCAATCGCCATTTGGGGGTATGGGTATGAATTTTACCTCACCAGAAGACTTAATGAAAAACTTATCTAAGATGTTTGGTGGTGGTGTAAGGGGTTTAGATTTAGGTGAATCACCTACATTCAAATTAAGTATACGAGAATATGAAGAGTCTGGCTTAAGGGTAGGAGACAAAGTTACGATAGAGATTAAAAAGTCAGATAGTAGTGGAATATAACATAATTATGCATTACAATTATTTACTATATTAAAAAAATATAATTTATTATACAATATAATAACCATAACAAAAAAAAGAAAAAGAATGTATTTTATTAATATACTAATTAGTTTAATTGTACTAAATTTTTTGTTATCTCTATTTGTAATCTCAATTTCTAGGTAATCAAACTATATCAAATGTTTTTGAATATTAAATAAACCTATCATTAAATCATAATATTATTACTATAACTTTAATTTTTTTATTATGATTTATTGTTGTTGTCTTAGTGTCCCTCTCTCCCTCAACGGTGTTATACTCATTATATTCTACCATCAGTAACTCTTGTCAAAATAATGGGTAGAACAATACCATCATTTAGGATTGCTGCAGTTTTAGAGGAAAAAGAATGGAAATCATATGGAAGATATCTCAATAAGAATGACAGGAAATTATTTGACAATATGTTTTCAATTGCAAGATTATACAATTCTGCTTGTTCCTATGCTGTAAATCCTATTAGAATATATCCTATTATGATGTCAATTGTTTTTCATTATTACAAGATTTTAATAGATTTGAGGATTTGAATACTTTTTTCTCTAAGGAGAAGGATGAAGATAACAATATCATCAACAATCATAATAACTCAATAATATTACAAAGAGAATTAGAAAAATGGCATAGTTTCTCTTCTATATTGAGAAAACCTAATAGAGATTTATTTAATGAAATGTTACAATCATCGTACAAATATTCAAATGCTATAAATGCTAAAGGAGAGAATTATTATAACAGAATCATTGATAATGTCTTTATTTTTGAACAATATAAAATAAAAAATGTAAGGCTATATTTTATATGAGAGATTGATAGTGGTAGTAATTACTAAATTAATAACGAATTGTTCTGCTACTGTTGGAGTCATTCAGAGAAGATTAGAAAAATATTCAGAAAAAGGTTTATTCTATATTTTTATAGTTGTTCTTTTAGTGGCAATTTATCAAAAAGAATATTATTGTTATTATAGAACTATCAACTATTCTGAATCAACTTTCCCATTCAATTTATCAAAAACTTTTGTTATCCTACAAATAACTTTAAATTTCTTATCTATGATCTTAGGAAGAAAGTGATTCTATTCTTTTTTATTATTTTTTGTATTATCAACTATTAGTTTATCTGCTTTGTTGCGTAACTCATCTAGATAATCAAATCTATCCTACTGAGATTGATAATTATGTAACAGTTATACTCTGAAACAAGTTATATAACGATGCTTTCAGTATCATTTCTTTTATCATGTTCTCAAATCTTATAGCAGTAACATATTCTCTATCAAACATTCTCTTAATACAAGAAAAGACAGATTCTACAATCCACCTCTGACCATAGCTGACGCTATTCTTCCATTGTTGTAGATCGGTTTTCTGTGATTGTACGTTCTTGTTTCTCAAATAATGGTTTGTCTTTCTATACTTGGCATTCTTTCTTACCTTAATTGCTGGTTGGATTCCTCTAAATGATAGAAATTGAAAATTCTTGTTATTGTCATAGGCACCATCCATGATAGCAGTATCTATTTCCTTGTTCTGTTTTATTGTAATATCATCGACTAATTTAGATAGTACTTTTCCATCATGTACTTGTTCACTAGTAACATCTAATGATAAAATTCTTTTCTTCTTGATATCAACTGCTATGTGTATTTTGAGATAACCTCTTTTTACTTTCCATTTATGTCTAATCCATTCCCCTCTGTTTGTAACTTTAACACCGGTAGAGTCAATTGCAATTACAAAATTATCATCATGTTGTAAACTAGATTTGTCCTCATAGTTTATTTTGATATCCAATCTATTTATTCTTCTGCAAATTCTACTATAATCTGGAATAGATGGTAGTGTGTTTGAAGCATGCCCTCTCACTACTCTCCTTCTGTCTGTCTATATGGTAAATGAAAATATGCTCTCATGTACCCAAGTAGTTTGATAAATGAATCTGTGGATATACGAATTTTCTACCTTCTTTTCCTTGATTCATCTTCTCTAGTTCAGAATTCCAGTTGTCCATAACATCAAAATCAAGTAATACCTCACCACGTTTAACAAGTGATTCATTGTACTTCTTCCAGTTCACATGTATTATGACTAGAATAGGTTAGCTAAATATGTTAGGAATAGCGAGTTACGCAACAAGGCAAGTTTATCCATTATGTTAAATCAAAGCCAGTTCAACGCATTTGCTATATTCACAATAGATAGAAATAATGGTAATAATGAAGATTCATCTGATTCCGTTGCCAAAATAATACTTAATAAAATAAAATATAGAAGTGATAAGTTTTCAGACAATATTGCTGGTCAAATTATGAATGTAGGAAATGGAACTGTCGAAAACCTACAAGTTATCTTTACCTATTATAATAAAAAAGGTGAATTAATAGGATCTGATTTTACATATACAAATCCAGATACCCTAAAACCAGGTCAAAAAGCACCATTTAATAAGTTGATAGATGAAAAAACTGGTGACGATGTGAAAGCATTTGAAGTTTCATTAACATGGAACAATCCTGATGGTACTGAAGAATATATTGAAAATGTGGATGTTGAGCAGGAGAATGAAAATATCTTTATATTTCAAGAAAATAAAAAATCAAAAAAGTTAACTGATGAAGAAATTGAGAAATTAGGTCTTTTTGAAAGATGATAAAAAATAATAGTAATCTGATAATAATAGTAGTAATAGTTGTCTTATCTATCAATATAATATTTTCTTTAACCACAATTACTACAATAGAACCAACATATGCTAATCATACTAAAAATCATCTTAACAATTCTTTAGTTGATGTTACTATATCTGGTGATGATATTCCTGATGCATTATTGGAAGATCTAAAAAGAGGTATTGCCAGACATATGAAAACAGAGGAAAAAAAAGGATTTGAAAAGACTGATAGTAGTAGTAGTAATATTTCACAATTACAAACAACAAACGCAGCAGCAACAACTAAAGAAGAAAATCAAAAAGGAAAAATAATTTTGACAAGTCACAGATATACTGAAACTCCTGATGATGAAGTTTTCGATGAACTACCAGGTCAAGTGAAAAATATAGGAAATGGAACGGCTGAAGATGTATCAATCATCTTTACTTATTATGATAATAGTGGTAATGCAATTGGAAATGATAATACCGGAATCTATGCACAAATATTAAATCCAGGTCAAAAATCTTCGTTCCTAGGCTGGAGAGAGATATCAAAAACACCTGATATGGCATATTATGATATATCATTGTCTTGGTATAATTCAGATGGTACTCAAGAATATATCCAAGATGTTAACGTTACCAAAGATCCTCAGGAAATAATACCAATTATTGAAAAAACTGAAGAGGAAGGCAGTGAAATAGAGAACAATCCATTTTTTAATACAGATGGAATGGAGGATTTA
>CAWIYT010000116.1:0-11582 GCA_963840085.1 uncultured Nitrososphaerales archaeon | reverse complement strand
ATTAAAGATATAGAACTATGAATTATGAAAACTTTATAAATTTATAGGTTTTAATTTCTAAAATATGATGGTAGAAATTTCCATTTTAAAATAATATTAATCATTTTTTATTTTATATTCTTATTTAAACTAAATGTACAAAATAGAACTAAATTAGTTCTATCATCGTTTGAAATACTTCTTTTGCTCTTCATCTATGAAACTTCTAGTTTCTTCATAAGAAATCTATTTGTATTCTTCTTTTACTTCATTTCTATATTTTTGAAGCAGTTTGTAGAGTTTAGGATCAATAACAAAATTGCAATATGGATCATCTTTATGATTTTCATAGTAATCTTTGTGATAATCTTCTGCAACATAAAAATTCTTAAAAGGAGTAATTTCTGTAACAATTGGATCTTTGTAAACATTTTCTTTTTCAAGGTTTTTTTTTGATTTCTCTGCGATCTCTTTTTGCTTTTCGTCATGATAAAAGATTGCAGAACGGTACTGTGTGCCAACATCGTTACCTTGTCTATTAAGAGTTGTAGGATCGTGTGTATGCCAAAAAATATCTAGGATTTTTTCAAAAGATATGACTTTTGGATCAAATTTTATCTGAATTGACTCTGCATGACCTGTCTTACCGGTACATACTTGATCATAAGAAGGATTTTTTACTGTTCCTCCAGCGTAGCCAGGTACAATGGATTTGACACCTTTGATTTTTTTAAAGATTGCTTCTGAACACCAAAAACATCCGTTGGCAAGTGTTGCTATTTCCATTTTATTATTATCATTATTCATTTGTTTTCTTTGGCAACTCCTTTTCCTTTGGGATAAAACGTATAGATAATGAATTGACACATTCTCGTCTATTTTTATCTGTCAAACCTTCTCCAAGAAATTCATGTCCTAAATGCGCATTACAATTTGCACATTCTATTTCTGTTCTTATTCCATCAGGATCAGGAACATGTTTTATTGCATTTGGAAAATACTCGTCAAAGCTTGGCCATCCACATCCTGAATCAAACTTGCTTTTTGATGAAAAGAGAGGCATATTACACCTTCGACAGATATATGTTCCATCTTCGTAAAAATTGTCGTACTCACCAGTGAAAGGAGGTTCCGTTGCTTTATCTACAATGACTTTTTCTTCGTCTGGATTTAGTTTATTGTAATTCATACTGTTATCATAACTTCCTCTACAGATTTTTGAATCTTATGATTTCATATATATTTTGCAATAAGTATTATTATTTGAATGACTAATTATAATAGAATAATGTTAGTAAGTTGTGAAATAAATCAGATATATCAAAAATCTGATTTGCTATAACTTTAGATTCGAGATTTATTATCCTCTTTTTAGAATAAGTCGCTCTTATCTCATTTTAAAGAAGGACCAAGATTATTAAGGAAAATGTCCACATATGCAATTATACAATTATTGGAGATATTTGAGATATTATTATTCTATTTGAATTAGAGAAAAAGTTAGAATATTTAGTTGATATAAAAATAAAATAAATCAATAATCCATTCACTTTTCAAAATGGCAGTAAAAGTTAATTTTTTACTAATTTTTTGTGCAATTATAATCTTTTATTCTACTTTCTACCTTTTCAAAATATATTTTGAAATTGTATGAATTTAGAAGTTCATCTATTATAGAAATTTGAAATCTTCAGAATCCAGATAATACCATGACTTTTGAAGTAATTTTACCTTTATTGGAATAAATAAATTCATTTTTAAAAAAGCTAATTTACTAATCTTGCTACTTTTTTGACCAATAACTTTGGTTTAATTTTTATAAGGATTTATCATTCGAACTATTTCCTGGTGATAAATTTCTGCTTTATCAATACCTATATATCTTAATTATCTTATCCCATTTGATTACATCTGTTAGTAAATTATTTTAATTAAGAGATATATAAACAATCAACTATTAAACCGACATTATCAATTTAAAGAAAGTCATAAAAAAATTTATTCATAAATAACATTAGAAAAAAGAATAATTATATCATTATATATTATATTTATAATTTGAAATATCCTATAGTTTTTAAATCTATAAAGATTAGTGATGAAACACATAAAAAACTTGATTCTCTTGGAAAAGTGAAAGAAACATTTGATGATGTAATAAAAAGACTATTAGATAATTATTCAAAAGAGAAAGATTCTCTTCTACGGGTATTGAAAATTCCTGGAAAGCGCAATATTGAAATAAATTTTACCAAGCATGAAAACGACTGGACTGACAAAGATTATGATTTATTTGTTAAAAAAATATTTAGTATGGATGAAGCAAAATGGAGAGAAAATGTTCTTAAAAGAATAGCCAAAAACGAAAAATGGTTTGAAGAGATATTAAGATATCGAAATGATTGAATTATTAATAATAGCTTGATTATCCCTTGATAGTACATAAAATTTTAGTCCTGATTAATACAATCTCTTTAGAAAAAATAATTTCTTACAGAAATCGCTATTAAACTAAAAAACACTTTAAAGGTAGAATATTTATATTATCTTATTTAAAATATTAAATATCATATAAGATTTGAATGAATGAATAATTTGAATGACAAAAGATCTTGACTTTTTAAAACAGCTACTTTATCAAATCTCTAAGCAAAATTCTTACAGAATTTAAGATAGATTCTGAAGAGTATAAGTAGGATATACCTTTTTTAGGAATAGCTGCTCCAGCTCCAACTTAAAAATATAGCGAAAAAATATGAGCGATTGAATGAACAAAAAAGAAATTGCCAAATAAACTGATCCTATTACAGAAAAGAGAAAGCCTTACAACTAATATTAGAGCAAATGGCATTATGTTTAATTAAATATTGTTGACCTAGGGCAGTAGTTGAAATAAAGAGAAAGAATAATAATTTATTTCATCTACTATTTTATCTTAATATTAATATATCAACTATTATGTCAATTCCCTTACTTCTTTTTTTTACAAATTCTATCATTTTTTATCTTTTTTTCCATGGCAGTTGCTGCCTTTTTAGTATTTTCCAAATATGCAACAGTCATTGCTAAATTGCCAAAACCCCAGGAATTCAGAGTTTCAGAAGGAACCATTACTATTGTATTGCCTTGAACTTTTATAGATTCAAACAACATATTTGATTGTCGTAACGCATATGCAGTAGGATTATTTGTATATACTTGTGATGCTTCATCAAATTTTTTTGCTACAAGAATCTCTGATTCACTGTATATGACTCTAGCATTTTTTTCTCGTTCTGCTTGAGCTTGTTTTGACATTGCTGCTTCTAATTCCTGAGGTATAATTACTTGGCGTATTTCAACTCCTGTAACTTCTATTCCCCAATTACTTGCTTCATTAGATATGATTGATTTAATGTGTAGGTTAATTTCTTCTCTTTTAGATAAAATATCTTGAAATAAAGAAGAACCAGTATTATTCCTTAATGTTGTTTGTGATACTTGTTGGATCATTTCATTAAAATTTTCTACATTTAAAATAGGGTAATACCTAAAGATCTGAAACAGTTTTTACAAGCATTTTTGACATAATTGGATACAAATCCATATGTCGGTTATTAAATCTGAATTCAATCTCCTTTAGATATAAATGAAAATATTGTCTAGGTACACCTCGATAAATATACAGCCATGTCTTGGCATAACTCCAGAATCCTTCTATTCCATTAATATGAGTATCTTCTCTTACATATTCCTTGTTACCATGAGAAATCGAGTTATGTTTTCCAATTAAACTCAATGTTGCATAAGCAGTATGATCATCTGTATAATATAGTGATCCTTTTCTTGTGTGCTGTTGTATCAGAGGAATCAATGTTTCATGTTTTCTGTCAGACACTGGAAATGTAATAACAATTCCATTCCTTTTGTAGATACCGAAAACTAGATTTTTGTGCTCAATAGAACCCCATCCACGCTTCCCTCCTTTATGATGACCTCCAAATAATGCCTCATCAATTTCTATTTCTCCAGATAGTTTCAGATTCTGTATTTCCAGTATAAGCGAATCATAGATTGCTTGCCTGAATATTCTAAATGTACGTTCAATTGTTGCTAAATTAATAGATATATACCATCGTATTCTGTAAGCAGGAACACCAAGTACAAATAGATATAACAAATGAGATATAATATCAAACGAGATTTTTAACCTTGCCAAATAGGTACATGTGAAATCACTAAAAACATACCTACACCGTTTACATGAATATCTCCTCCTTCTTTTCTCACATGATGATAAATGATTTATGTACCTGTAGTTACATCTAGGACATTTTCTTTTTCCACTCCATCTACCCTGCTGAAAATATAACCTACTTTTCTGACTGTTTGTAGCCAATTCTAATGGATTGATCTCACGCACAAACCACGCATAAGATAACAATCATTATTATGTACTTTTTGTTTCAAATGTTTAGGTATTACCTTAATTTATCATCTAGTCCTACATCTTCATCTGTTTCAATTTTTATATCTTTATAGTTTTATATTGTTATTAGTATTGCATCATGATATATATATCGATTAGATTCTGTTCTGGATATTAAGAATAATCGTAACTTTGTTTCATACCATGGAATACTTTTTTCTAAGGATATTGTTCCTATTGTTATCATTAAGAAGTTATGTCAAAGACCAAGAAGGAGGTATAAATTAATTGGTCTTTGACATTTCTGACAAATAGTTAGTTTTTATGACAATAATTATTGTGTAAAATAAGGTAATACCTAAACATTTGAAACAAAAAGTACATAATAATGATTGTTATCTTATGCGTGGTTTGTGCGTGAGATCAATCCATTAGAATTGGCTACAAACAGTCAGAAAAGTAGGTTATATTTTCAGCAGGGTAGATGGAGTGGAAAAAGAAAATGTCCTAGATGTAACTACAGGTACATAAATTATTTATCATCATGTGAGAAAAGAAGGAGGAGATATTCATGTAAACGGTGTAGGTATGTTTTTAGTGATTTCACATGTACCTATTTGGCAAGGTTAAAAATCTCGTTTGATATTATATCTCATTTGTTATATCTATTTGTTATTGGTGTTCCTGCTTACAGAATACGATGGTATATATCTATTAATTTAGCAACAATTGAACGTACATTTAGAATATTCAGGCAAGCAATCTATGATTCGCTTATACTGGAAATACAGAATCTGAAACTATCTGGAGAAATAGAAATTGATGAGGCATTATTTGGAGGTCATCATAAAGGAGGGAAGCGTGGATGGGGTTCTATTGAGCACAAAAATCTAGTTTTCGGTATCTACAAAAGGAATGGAATTGTTATTACATTTCCAGTGTCTGACAGAAAACATGAAACATTGATTCCTCTGATACAACAGCACACAAGAAAAAGATCACTATATTATACAGATGATCATACTGCTTATGCAACATTGAGTTTAATTGGAAAACATAACTCGATTTCTCATGGTAACAAGGAATATGTAAGAGAAGATACTCATATTAATGGAATAGAAGGATTCTGGAGTTATGCCAAGACATGGCTGTATATTTATCGAGGTGTACTTAGACAATATTTTCATTTATATCTAAAGGAGATTGAATTCAGATTTAATAACCGACATATGGATTTGTATCCAATTATGTCAAAAATGCTTGTAAAAACTGTTTCAGATCTTTAGGTATTACCTAAAATAATATTTAAAAATTTTGAATAGAGGGATCAATCAATTTACGTTGAACAAAAATATTAAGGTTTAACCTTCTTGATATTACTAATATTTTACTATACTATTTGTTAAATTTTACTTTTTAAAAATTACTTTATATTTTCCCTTCTATTGTTGCTATGAAAAAAAATTCATTGGATTAAGCCACGTAGAAATTAACAGTACCTTCACCATGGTAGGCATTAAACCTCTTACACATCTTGTCGTCATTTCTTTCATTAGTAATGCATACTCTCTCTTTATCATCTACATCGGTCAAGTAGAATTTTACTTTGGCTTTTCCATTATCATCAAACTCTTCACCGTCTATGTATTGAGTTTCTCCAGCAGCTCTTACAGTAAAATCTGGTATGTGTCTGTCTTTATCACTGATTAATCTAACAGTTAATTTAAAATCGTCACGATCAATGGTCGTGATCATGATGTTTATTCCACTTCCACTTATCTTTGTCATGGTCGTGATCATGATGTTTATTCCACTTCCACTTATCTTTGTCATGGTCGTGATCATGATGTTTATTCCACTTCCACTTATCTTTGTCATGGTCGTGATCATGATGTTTATTCCACTTCCACTTATCTTTGTCATGGTCGTGATCATGATGTTTATTCCACTTCCACTTATCTTTGTCATGGTCGTGATCATGATGTTTATTCCACTTCCACTTATCTTTGTCATGGTCGTGATCATCATTATAACGTTGAGCTGTTGAACTTTGTATAACACTTAATATAAGTAGTAAAGATATTGATACAATTCCTAAAACTAGTAAGCTGTTATTCTTTTTCATCTCTCTTCTTCTCCTATTTTTGACTATGTGACAAAAATTAAATAGAGATAGCTGTTTTAGTATTAACGTCATCTTTATTCTTGATAGCTATATTTAGTTTATAATCTTCTGCATAAGGTTGTTGAGATATTAAAGAAAAGGAAACAAATATGGTCGCTATCATTGATAAATATTTAACAAAGGTGGAGTTAAGTCTTAGGTAGCTTTTATTCTTTATTGCATTATTCATACTTCTTATTAGTTATTATTATATAATAATATTTGAAAATATGTATCTATAAAAAAAATCAGAATTATAAATACAGAATATTATTCTACTTTGATATATATATTCTAAAATTTTATTAGTGTAATAATACACATAAATTATAAAATACAATATTGAATTTACCTTTGATGATACAATTCACTACTAATACAAATAGCTGTAATAACATTTTTATAATTTATTTCGTCCCGAGTAACTTAAGCGCTGTTAATTTGACAGAATAGATTTAGTTGTGAATGACCTATTCTAACTTATATCTTACTAAGATTTCTCAGGAGTAGGACATCCACTATTGTAGTTATGTATTCTTTGTATTTGTATTTTCTTGGGTATTAAATTAAAAGAAGTTTTAATAAAATTATTACGGGGCTGTTCTATATATATATTGACCAATCAATTTCTATTATCAATATAACTACATTTGCAGCTAAATCTATTCCGTTAGAGTCATAAATTATATGATATGAAATTGTTTTAGTCTGGTTCACCTTTTTTTAACAGTAAGGTTCACCTACATTTTTCAGCTAGCTGCTCGGGAGTAGAATCATCAATATAATAGGGTTCTACTACTACATTATATTTAGCTTTTATTAATAGAAACTTATTTTAAATTATTTTGAAAAATTAGAATATACTAAATTACTAATTACATATTGCGATTGTTACTTGTAATTACATAAATTTCTCTACTTTTATGTAATCTTTCAATTTCTATTTTGGAATTATAATTATTAATTAAATTGTAAACGAATCTTTAAAATCTAGAAAATGTCATTGCTATTATCAATAACCTTTGGCTTCAGAAGAAAAGACTAGACACAGATTAACATTAAAGTATTTTATCTTCTCAATTATAATAGTTACAACCATTGCAAATGCTATTGTAATATTTTCAGAATCATACAATAAGCATTCTATTTCTCTTTGGATATTAAACATAACTGCAGCTACTGCTTCGATTTTAGGTATTATCGCTATCTGTAGATATGGGATTCATGGACTTCATGGTAAATCATATTTATTTCTTACATTTGGTCTTATATCGTGGTTTTATGCTGATTTTACACTTTTATACGATTATTATGTATTGAAAATAGAAGAACAAAGACTTGTAACTACTACAGATGCTTTATGGTTTGTTGGTTATGGGTTTCTTGCTTTACATTTGTTTACAATATTACGCTCTTTACATATTAAAATAAAATCCAAAGTTTTTATTGTAGTATCAATTATTACAGCACTCTTTATTAGTTATAATTTAGTTAATCTTCTTTCTTATGATTATAATATTGATGATGATTTTATAGCTATCATAGTAACTCTTTTGTATCCTATTTTAGACTTTATATTAATCATACCTTCTTCAATTATACTTGTAATCTTACGTAAAGATTATGAGCACAATATCCCATGGTTTCTTTCTTCATTATCGTTATTAGTCAATGCAATAGCAGATGATGGATATGTTAATGATTTTGTAACGGGCAATTCAGAAAATCTTTGGTTTTGGGAGCTTTTCTATATAACAGATTTTATTATTATGTCAGGAGCTTTATTTTGGTATAATAAATTCCATATTTCTAATGCTTTAAGAAATGTAAAATTGAGCAATCATCATAAGTAAGTACATACTTGTAGAAATATTTATTATCAGTATTTTTCATGTATTTAGCCTATAACTAATATAATAACAATACCTTTGAATTAGATAATTATAAACATATTTGGGTACCCACTATCGAAAGTAATACCGATAGAGGGTCAAAAATAAGGGTCTAATGTTATAGTACAATAGATAATATAAAATGCTATCCACTATGCTAATTGCTTTAACAGTAAAATATTTTTATGAGCTTCAGGTACTCATTTATAGAATCTCCAAAATAAATCAAAAAATTTTTTCTGGTTCTGAAATAAAATTATTATGACAAATACAATTGTAAATTTGTATTTTGTGAATCATGTTATTGGTTTGTTACTATTTTACTAAATAAATTCAATGCTACTCATGTTGTAACTACCAAAAAATAGATATTCATATAGAAAAAATATTAATTTAGAAATAGCATATAAAATATGTAAATTGTACTTTAACTATGTTATATTAATTGAAAAAGTATTCAAGAAAATTGAACCATATTGACTTAAGATTTTTGTTTTATTTTTTGGTCTGATTTACTATTATTATCGTAAATTATGCCTGATTGATAATAAAATAAGAATTTTTGAGGTGCCAAAAAGATAGATAAATAAATTTATATTATATTATTAACTTTTCCTAGTTGCATTAAACAATTACAAGTTAATGGAACTGCCTTTGGTAATATTGTTAACAATAGCCATAATAAGTGCTGGCTTTACTAATTCTGCATATGCACACAGTAGTAAGGTGAAAGTTGGTTGCAAAGATGTTGCTCTTGCACTGATAACCTAGGATCAATTATACCCTATAGTAGATAGCGAAGATATAGCAGATAATGAGGATGACTTAGCTGATGAGCATATACATCCAGCTTTATACAAAACTATCATTCGTAAACACCTGGATGAATTATTAGATGATGTCCAAGATGATTGCAAGCATTTTAATAAGCATATCTAGAAGGTGATAGATGAAGAGGTTGACTTTGAGGTCAAATAAATAAATAGATAAGTTAAGTATCTCATATATCATCAACATGCATTAGTATTATCAACATACTCTGATAGAAAGAACTTTAGCTCTGAATGTTTAGATTGATACATGTGCCCAAATCCTATATTCTGAAATTATCTGATACTCAGAAAAAGGAACTGAATAGATTCATGAAGAGTACTCGTGACAAAGAGGAATACAGAAGAGAGCGTCTGCTATAAAGCAAAAGATGAAGAAGGAGTACCTTACAGAACAATAGCCAAAAACCTTGGTGTAAATTACCGTAATGTGTATGACTGGATTAACAATTACAGAAAACACGGTTTGGATGGTATAAGAAACAAGAGAATGAATGCAGGTAGAAAGCCAGTAATATCTACTCACAAAAACAAAGAGATGGTAAAAGACATAGTATTGAACAAATCACCCCATACATTTGGCTATCTCAAAAATACATGCTGGAGTATTAGGCTTTTAGCTACATATCTCTCAACATTACTGGAAATGAATGTCAGTCCAATGCAAACATGGAGAATAATTCATGATTTAGGTATAGTATACAAAAAGCCAAAACTTGAACTGGAAAAAGGCATCGATTATGAGGAAAAGAAGAACAGGATAGACAGATACAAGAAAATATCCTCTGCTCTTTTAAAAAAAGATTCTACTAGGATTTGAAGATGAAACATGGTTACATCTGCAACCATACATAACCAGGACATACATGAAAAGAGGGGAACAGCAAAAGATACTCCATAAAGGATCTAACGATAAAGTCAATGTATTCATAACACTTCTCTATCCACTAAATGGAATCAAATTCAATACAAGCAAGACAAGAAACAGTAATGATTTCATAAACCATCTAAACAGCATCAAGAGATATGTACTCAAGAGAAGTATCAAGAGATTCATTCTTGTAATAGATAATGCATCATTTCATGTAAGAGCCTATCCGAAAACACCTCCTCTCTTATATGTTATCCAAGCACAGACAAAATGTAATATTGCACATATAGTTATCTTCCTTCTTTTCCCATCTAATCAATAATCGCCTGAATCAGGTTCATCCATGAGTGTGTTCTCTCAACTACCCACATCTTCTTGCTCTATATTTTGGTATCCTTCTTTCTCTTCTTTATGTTACCATTATTATAGTCTTCTCCTCTCTTGCAAATATGCATTGTATAACCATATTCCTCAAGTAACTCATATACCTCAGGATAGTCATAACCCTTGTCAAGACAGATGTGTTGTTGTTGTTGGGTATTTGTTGTAGATGATGATGATGGTTGTGGTGGTGGTGGTCTGCAAACCACTATACTCTGAAGAGTTGCTTTTGTCATCTTCATATCATGTCTGTTAGCACCATCTACAGTAATTCCAAGAGGAATGCCCTGACCATCTACAAGAAGGCTACGTTTGGTACCTGATTTACTTCTGTCTGTGGGATTTGGTCCTGTACTTTTTTCCCCCAAGAGGTGCTTTTGTTATTGCACCATCCATTGATTGCCATTTCCAGTTGATACCAACTTTTTTATCATATATTTTTAGACCATCAATCCACATACGTTTGAATACGCCATCTTGTCTCCATTCCTGAAACCTGTCATGTACAGTCCTGGATGCACCAAGACTTCGTGGTAATGCTTTCCACTGACATCCAGTACGTGTAATGTCGCAAGATAGCATTCATTGCCTTTCTATCATCCATTCTTGGACGACCTGTCTTCTTCTTCTTCTTCTTTCTTTTGGGTTTATGTACCAAGAAGAGAGGGAAAATTTGATTCCATAATTCATCTGGTATTTCATAAGATGAATCGATTCCAGAAATTTCAGATATCAAACTAATCTCGTGATATATAGTGTAGAGACACTTAGCTTTGTCGAATAAATCTATTGTACCATAAACTTAAATACTATAAACTACTTTTCGGATAGGCTCTAAGCAAAAAGACAAAACAGTTTATAGAAAGACAGTCATACTGGCTAACTGCTATTATTTCTACCAACACATGCACCATTCCTGAATCCAGTAGAAACAAAAGTAAACAGGAATCTCAAGAAAGATGTTATCTGCCAATTACAACTACGAAACAGAAAATAATCTATTATGTAATGTAAGACGGTATCTAAGATGTTTTGTTGTAGGGCCTAAAATATGATA
>CAWIYT010000115.1:0-5680 GCA_963840085.1 uncultured Nitrososphaerales archaeon | reverse complement strand
TGATGAGTTGCGCAACAAGGCAATAAATTACATTCAATTTGTATACATGGATAATAATCATCAAAAGATTCAGTTCTATCCTTGAAATACTAATTGACTCTTTCTCTTCAATCAAAATTTTCTCAACTGGTGAATGTAAATAATGTTTCAATCTCAAGACATTACAGGCTTCATGATATCATGTACCCCCATCTGTATATACATGATGTTTTCCATATTTGGATACAAGAGATCTAATGAATTTTTCTGCAACAAGTATATTTCTCTCCTCTGAAATGTAGATTCCAAGCACAGAGAACTACGTATTGGTTCAATACAAAACCATAACTAGAAATTTTTATCACCAATCTGAACAATAGTCTCATCTATTATAAAAGCAGATACTCTTTTCCTTTTGTAAATATGATATGAACCAAATCTCAATCCAATTCCATACAGATACGTAACTTCTTTTTTCATCTTTAAATATGACTAATGCTTTAGATGTATTTCGTAGACTAAGACCAAGAAAATACAGATACAGAGAATACATTACGATAAAAGTGGATGTTTTATTTCTTTCAAACCTAATTTTCATATAATAAATAGAATGTTCTTAAGCTATAGCTTTTGCTGCTTAAATTAAGAGCCCAATAGACCATGGTCAAGTAGCAGGAGATCAGACAGGACCAGTTAAAGATGTCTGTATTGTTCCTCCAAATGCAGCACAACAAATAGATTTTCCTTAAATTCATATCCAATTTTTTATAGTTAAATGTGCATCAATAATAAATAAGTCAGTATAATTTTAGAAATAAAATTTATTAAAAAATAATATAAACACTAGCAATAACAAATAATAATTGTCAAAAAATGAATAAAAGACCAGTAGATGTAGAATTACCAGCAAAAGTCTGGGAAATCATAGACACTCAATTTAAACTGAAGGACGAATCAGATTCTGAAATAATATCTAATATCGTTAAGAATCATTTAGCTCAGAATGGCTATCTTCCAGATGTTGACAGCCTTCAACAGGGAAATGGACTAAATTAGTTGATATTCAACAGGACATGATCATAACTTTACTAGAGCTGTTAGAAAAAAAGGATTGATAACACATCAGGAATGGGCTCAAATAATGCAAGAAAGAATAATAAAAAATACTGAATCTTTTAACTAAAATTAAAAATATTTTTTTATTTACAGGAGAAAAAAATTTGTTGTTATGACAGTCATAAATATTTATAGTATTATGATTCTGTGTAGCTATACTAATTAACATACAAAATATTATAGGGAAAACTTTTTAAAATATAGTACCTTTATGTGGGACATATACAAAACTATCTTTAAAAAAATTTTTTAAACTAAACTAAATTTTAAGTTATTATCAGTAGGGTTTTTTGTTAGCTTATTAGCATTAGATTCTAATTGTTATGTAGTAGATGAAATCACAAAGATATAGAATGTCCAATGATAAAGTCTGGAAGCAAATTCGCCAAAGAATTCATGATCCTTTTCGATATTATAAGAAAGGCTTAAAATATGGTGATTATATGCTTCCTTCTGGTTATTACGTTTCACAGACGTATGGAGCTTTACATAAATGTTGGATTGGATTTGTCATAGCTAAGGAGAAATTGGATTGGGAGAAGATAGATCTATATGCTAGCAGGATACAAAAACTAGAAAAAGAATTAGGAATAGAAATAACTGATTTTTCTGATTGGGGAATAGATTAATTTGCTAGCAATCTCAGTTTCTGATTTTGATTATGCCCATAACTTGGCTACTATTCGTCTTCTTCAATAAGAAATTTAGATTTACTATTATTATTAATGCTAATATTATCATAATTAAAAATAAGTCTATGGTCAATATTTGCATTTATATATGCAGTTTAAAGTTTTATATTTTTACTTTAAGCATAAATAATAATAAAATAAATTAATATAATTTGATACTAACTTCATTCTTATGAAAAAAATAAAAGAGGTGAGTTAGAGCTTCTTTTATTCACTATCACTAGATACTGGACTAGATACTGGTGTAGGAATATACAATGTATCTTTTCCTGATCCAATTCGTTCTATTTTTAACAATGTATATCCTTCTTTTAGTTTAGCTGTTATCAATCGTGCCGATTTTTTTCCAATATCAAACCGTTTTTCTTTGTTATCACTATTTGGTTCTATTACTATAAATCGAATTTGTGTGAATGGTTTATCCTTGAATTTTTTTCTACTACTTCCATTTTTTTAGCTGTAATGAATTGCAGTATTTTACTACTACCTGGTTCTGCTAACATAATCATTATCTATATTTAATATCTTGTCTATTTCCTCGATATTATTTTGTTCTAATGAATTATACAACTTTTTTCTTTCACCTCCTCTAATTTATGTTTGGCAAATTGGCTTACTTTCCAGTAAGGAATAGTAATTTTCAACCACGCCACGAGAA
This sequence comes from uncultured Nitrososphaerales archaeon, assembly GCA_963840085.1. GTDB lineage: Archaea > Thermoproteota > Nitrososphaeria > Nitrososphaerales > Nitrososphaeraceae > TH1177. The sequence continues at coordinate 3,235 of CAWIYT010000115.1, read as the reverse complement.
GGCTTTGCCGTGTGGCCGTTATTAGATAAATGCTAAGCCAATAACTCATGGGCTTTACCTCTGAAATTTTCTAAAACCATTTTTTTTCATTATGTCTCCCAAGGATTTCCTCTTGGTTCTAATCCCATCATTTTAATCAAAGATAGATCCGGATACAATAGTTGTTTTGGATGTCGACTAAAGCAATGATTATTGTATTGGTCTAATGATTTGTATTCTTTATCCTCACAACTCTTATGATGACATTTCAAAGTTTTTCCATTTGCTAAATGCTCATTAACTTTCAAATGTAAAGTATCGTCAATATCATCAAATCGTCCAAAACCATTATTTTGTTCTTGATTTTCATTGTTATCGATGGACGATACCTTTTTTATATCGTCCAAAGTATCGTCCAAAGATTTATCAAGATTTTGTTCTTGATTTTCTAATTCTTGACAATACGGCGGTATGGACGATATATTACGTATCTTGATTAATTTATTACCTTTTTCATTTTTGTATCTTTCAATTACAATACCTTTTTCTCTTAGAATAGTTACAATCTCGTTTAATCTACGACTTAACACAAATTTATAGAAAATATTGGAGAAGCAGAGATGCATAAAGTAATAGAAACTAAAGTAAATAATCTTATTAATAATAACATAAAAACTATGACAATGGAAAGTGGAATAACACCATCACTTTGAGATGAAGAAATAAAAAAACAAATGCATAATGTTATTAAAGAATTAGAAAAATAATTTTATGATAATTATCTGAAATAAGTAAAAAAGGATTAATACCAATTATGGTACAAAAAATATGTCTAATATAGTATGGTTCTACTGCTATCTTATATTTAGCTTTTATTATTAGTAACTTATTTTAAAATAGTTCAATTATTATATTTAAAATACAAATGAGAACGGATTAAAATAGGAATGGCGGGTCAATAATTTCATTGATATAAGATTATTATAATTTAGTATTTCAAATTGAAAAGACTTGATTAAAAAAAGGAGATGATATATTTAGAGCCTATCCCAAAATTATCCTCCTGTAGATAATAATGCTATTTGCTAATTGCACAAGACCAAGATAGTTCTCATCCTTCTTTTCATATCTTGTAAATAATTTCCTGAATCTGTTATGCCATGAATTTGTTCTCTCTACAACCCATCTTCTTACTGGATGTTTTCTACGAAATACCTTTTTCTTCTCTTCTGTATCGTATATGTGGAATATATCCCCTCTTGATGATTTCTTGTTCTACTTCTTTGGAATGATATGCTTTATCAAGACATAGATTCTGTTTCTGTTTATGCTTTGGTTTGGATGATGATGATCTTTTGATAACCATGCTGTCAACTGTATCAATTGCAACAGTGACATCATGGAGTATTTGCAGATGTTATAATAGCAGATAGTGGAATACCTTTTTTATCTGTAAGAATATGTCTTTTGGTTCCTAATTTACTCCTATCTGTAGGATTATGACCTGTCATTGCCCCCCCCCTAAAGGTGATTTTACTGATATACTATCAAGAGATTGCCAGTTCCATTTGATTCCTCTTTTGTTATCATATATTTTTAACAATCTGGTCCATAATCTATCAAAAATACCAGATTGCCTCCATTCCTGAAATCTTCTATGGCATGTTGAACCAGAACCATACTCTTTAGGTAACATTTTCCACTGACATCCAGTCCTCAGGATAAACATGATACCATCAAATACTTTTCTATATGGAACAATTGGACGACCTATAGTGTTCTCCGGTTTCTCACCTGGTAAAATATTTTTAATTTCATTCCATAGATCAGTCTGGAATGCGTATAATTGTTCTAACATACTTTTTATTCTTAAACATTATCAGATATGATAAGAAACCAACAAGCTATATTCCTATCTATTTTTGGGATAGGCTCAGTAAATTAGCTGTGTTATGTTATATTATTAATTCTATTACAGTGCTGTTATGAGCATGTTTGGTATATCGATACCTATACTTTAATATATCTAAAATACGTCAAATGAATAAAGACTTTTTGGATAAAGTTGTAATAATTGCAATAAGATGAATATAAGAATCATTATATCAGTCATTTGATATAGACGAATGTTAAATAGACGGTTTAAAGATTGTCTCAAAAAGCATTTGTAAATATGGAAAATATTATTTTTATACAACATATGAAATAAAGCAGTTTATTGGAACAGACAAGAATAGGAATAATTTGTATGGTGTTAGGTGCTCTCATGTTAATAGTTCCATTAATGATAACAATAACCGAGAGTTCCATTCGAATGCTTATTCCAATAGTTGGTTTACTACTTTTACTTTTTGGTTTTCCAATAATATTAAGTGGTAAGAAAGATAAGAATATAGAAACTTAGGTAAATGCAAACAAAATTATATAAATCACACTTTTTCTTCTCATTTTACCTGAAATATAAAATTCTTCATTTTATAAATGATTGTAGTACAGTCTTAGAATCAGTAAGCTGGTCTGAAGTGGAATCGTGCATGTAGTAGGATTCTATTACTATATAGTATTTAGCTTTTATTATTAGGAACCTATTTTAAAATAGATATTCACAATATATTAAATTCTATAGGAATATTCCAAGGAGGGAGTAATACCGATAGCGATGCAAAAATAAGAGTCTAATGTTATGGCAATAAAGAAGATATAATATTTAATCGTTGTTTTTGAAATTCTCATCAACAGTTTAAAGATAATATTTTAATTCACAAAAATAATTTTCTGTCATTATAATAAAAAAATAAAAAAATTAAAATTGTCGAGAGTGTTGTTGTTGTCTTGATAGATCTTTTAATCCCTCTAACAATTCTTCTTTGTCAAGACCATCACTTAAATCAATTCTAGTATTTTCTTTTATACTATCCAAAATAACATCAGCAAAATTGTCTAATTTGTCGATATCTTTTATACCTGTTATTTCTGACAATTGTTTTAGCAAATCATAACGATTTACATTATCTTGTGTTGTTTTAAATTTTTGTTTATCATTGTCATCAAATTGGTCAGTAACATCTTTTGGTAAAGCAGATAGAAGACCTGAAGCAGCCTTGGGAGTAGATTTTTGAAGAAACATTTTGGTTGAACCATTAACTGCCATACTGGCTACGTTTGGATCTATACCAAATGATTGTGCCAGCATTCCAATCATGTTTTGCATAATTTGCAATAGTCATTGTTATAGATAAATTTTTCCAAAAAGTCG
>CAWIYT010000114.1:0-4572 GCA_963840085.1 uncultured Nitrososphaerales archaeon | reverse complement strand
CAAATAACTATCCTCCAAACGAAATAGGAATAACTCCATAAATAGAAAATAACAATGATATTAAACAACAAAATTAGTTGTATGACATTCCTGGTTCTTTTAAAATAGAAACTAAGTCAGAATAACTAAAAGGCTTTAAAATCACCTCTTCACTTTTTATTCCAATTGAATCTATCATATTGCTTATATTATCTAATGAGTGAGTTGTAGTTAGTATTATTTTTTTATGTGGTAATCTATCACGAATCGTTCTTGCAACTTCAAAGCCTGAAATGTCAGGAAGATGGGTATCTAGTATAATGATATCATAGTCGTTGTAGTTGTTGCTGTCTTCTCTAGTATTAGAAAATACAATTTCTAAACATTTGTTACCACTTTCTACTATTCTAACATCTGATATTGAAAAACCATACTGTTTTGTAAAAAGAGAGTAAAGATATTGAATATCTGAGTTTGGTTCAGCTATTAGGATTCGTTTACTTTTTCTTTCTCTTTTGGTTTTCTGTGGATTGATTTAAATCAATCAAATCATTACTGTATACTCGTTGTTCAGATACTGTCTTTTGTATCTGAGAATAAGGAGGTGTTGTTAAGGACTGGTAAAATTTCTCTCTCTATTTTGGCTATTAACTGATTGTATGTAATTGGTGTTTGTTTTTGCGCAAGCCTTTAGATTATCACGTGTTTGTTCAAGTGCTGTGTTGTATACTCTCATATTTGATGCTAAAGCGTTATTTACTAGATTTGCAGAATTTAACAAGTAACTTGTAAAGTTATTTACCATTACTGCGTGATTTTCCGCAATTCTTTGTGGATTATACAAATTCCATACACTACTACTATTTCTATCTACTTGTGATTGAAAAGAGCCTATTACTTGTTTTTGTGCTTCAATACAGTCAGAAGCGATATCTCTTACGGTTTGAATAGTTTGTTCTTGATATTCAGCAATACGTTGTGTATATCGTGGAATCTCTCTTGTTGCTTCATCAGTTGTTCTTTTTATATTATTTAATGTGTTGTCTAGTGTCTTGTTTATTGCATCTTGTTGTTGATTTAAGGTGTTATTGTAATCTAGATTTGTAGTTCTTTCATTAAAATTGGTGCTAGTATTGGTGTTGTCTGTGTTGAATTTAGTTCTATTTGTGTTTGTTTCATTTATTTTATCGTATTTTGTTGACATATATACAATTAATAATCAAAGCATATAACGAGTAGTATACAATGCTGTGTATTACCATTAACATTTATTATTATCATCGGACCTATAATCAACATTTGAGTAGTTGTAATTACTAAATTTTGTCAATAATTGAAGATGGAATGATATTTTTCTACCTCCAACACTAACAATCTCACTCCATACCACATCATTTACTCCGTCCATACCTTTTATTTTTTCAAGTAGGTCAAGAAGTCTAACGTTATCTTTAACTATAGATTGTACTCTCAAATCAATAGTATGTTCTCCTATGCTTTTACCGACGTAGATTTTTAAACATACATACATCTATTATAAAGGATTAAACGAATGTAACTATTAGACTAGTAATTTTATAAATTAATGAGATAATAATAACAAATACTTGGCACAAAACTGATAAATTAGTTAACATTCTAGCCATATTCGAGAGAGAATTTGGTTTTATTGACTATAAGCAATAAATTTATGATTTATTGAGCTAGAAACTAGTAAATCTTTGAATTGTAGTCATTTATACCTGAGTAATGGTAATATAATAGGATGGAGATGTATTGCATCAAAATGTTCTTCTATTAATCATTCTTTTTCTAGGCAATATAATTTTGAGTACTTGTTATCATTACCCCTTTCACAATAATCTTCAACGAGGGAAATAAAATATGCCAATAAATTATAAGTCAAAATCAATTCTATTGATTGATGATGAATACGATATTGTCAATCTTTTCAAAGACTTATTTGAAAATTTAAGTTATAAAGTGATAGGTTTTACAAGTCCACTAGAGGCTTTAGAACATTACAAAATAAATTGGGAACGTTATGGATTGGTAATTTCTGATATTAGTATGCCTGGTATGACTGGATTTGAACTCCTAAAGAATATTAAAAAAATTGATAATACTATTTCATTTTTTTTAATGTCAGCATATGACACCATCGAGTTTTCTGAGCTAGAAGGTATAAAGATAGATGGATTTATACAAAAGCCAATACGAATAAAAGAATTATTATCTACCATTGAAAAACATTTAATCAATATCCCAATTTCATCAAGTTATAGTTGAGATAATTAGCAAGTATTTTTTGTCTCAACATGAGAATTTCTATAAAAGAATTTATTCATCATTATCTTGTCTTCATTTAAAGTCAAATATACTATGTGGAAAATTTTAATATGTTGAGTCATATTACCGACGCTAATAAATGGAGGGAAGAATCCTTGAAGGGACTGCTTTGTACAAAATTTCAATGCTATAACCAGCCAAGAAAATCAATGTTCTCACTGTTCAATTTATTATTGCAATGAACATGTAACATCACATATTCATACTGATACTTTTCAGAATTTACAGCGGGAACAAGAACAAGATATAGACAAAACTAGATAATACTTTTTTTTACCTTTGAATAAATAATTCTAAAATTAATAAATCGAGAATAAAAATATCAATTACATAAGATGGCCTGAATGGCAAAAGCCTACTCTTAAAGAGTAAAAAAATTGTAAAGATACTAGCAATTATAATTTACCTGTCTTATTTTCTTGCTAGTGTAAAAAATGTAAATATTAAAAATTTTTTTTAGTCATTTTATCCGGTTATATGTCTTATGTATGCATCTTTACATTGTCCAGAACAAAAATTAGTACTGTAATAATTATTGTTTAAAGACGAACTACAGTTAAGACATTTGTTTATTTTATTATCGCTCAAACTCTATTTTTCGACCACCATCATTATCAATCACAAAGCAATATTGTACATGCTATTCTTTACTAACATTTTGTTTTGCTAATTTCGTACATACTTCTAAATGATTATGTTCTTCTTTCAATATCTTTTTAATTGGGATACAATTACTAAAAATATTTATCATAAAAAAAGATTATTGGATTACTTTAAGGTTTTATTACAAATTGATTTGGATTATTATGAAGATATTAATATTACTGATATTGGTAACAATATCATTCAAATAGAAATAGATTATGATAAAAAAATTGTAATGAAGAAAGATTCATCTCGTTTTGTAAATGTATAATATACTAATAAAAATATTAAGAAAAATTCTTTTTATTTTCTTATTAAAGATAGAAATAAAATATGCATTTCAAATTCTATTATGAAAAATCAGTTAGAATCATTTATTGATTTATTTTATAATAAGAAAATACTTTTTCTAGATAAAGAATTAAAATCAAAATATCAAAAGATGGTAACTCAAAAAAGAGATATTTATAAAAATTTAGAATCACAAACCACTAAAGAAGAACTAAATCGTGTAGTTTTTTGTTAATAGTTTCACCAAGTTTTTTGCAACTTCAGTTAGGTTGTTTCCTATGTTCTTTGCTCCTTCAGTGCCGTTAGAGTCACTATCACTAGTATTTCCTTGAATTACTTCACTAGTTTGATTTGTATCTTGTTGGATATGTTCACCTGTTTGATTTGCTGATTGACTCATTTTTTCCATTGTTTGGTTTGTGCTGTTGTTGCTATATGATTGTACAAAGGATGAAATAGTTACTATAGAAGACGAAAATATAAGAATAATTGCAATGAATATTGATATTGATGCTGGTACCACTGATGGAACTTTTATAATCGTTCATATACTACTCTTTCTTTAGTTTCTTCTGCTTCATATTCTGAATCAGTATCTCTGTCTGGGTCTTTAATTGTCTTACCTAATGATCTTATATTATCATTTAATTCTATATCTTCATCTGTCTCAATTTTTATGTCTTTATTGTTTTCCATTGTAATTTTTGTTACATTCTTATTTATAGCAATTAGATTTGGATTATACAGAATAATTTTTATGTATTATTATGAGAGGGATTTATCCATTATTAGTCAATTATCTAATTATCTAATTGCAATTAAGTTTTTCAAAGGAATTGTAATCTGTTATTAATTGTTTGGGATATCCACACATAAAAAATTGATTTGGATATCGGTCATTCAATATATCATTATGAACCTCTGTTTCTTTTGAATCTTTATTAATTTTCTTAGTTTTGTCTATTAAAGAGACAGGAATGTCTTTCTTTAGGTCTTTATCATCTTCTTCCTTATCATTCTTTTTTGCAAAAGATATTTGAGATGAAGATATAATCAACATACTTGTTACAAATGTAATAACAATAACAGTATTTAGATTCATAACTAAAAAAGTTTAATTTAATATTTATCTATTGTGAATAATTTTTAGGTTCTTTTGATTCTAAGAATGGTAGAATTCCTAAATATATAATGAAACTTTTCGAAATACTAAATACTAAGTTTTTATAATTTCTTTAATCTAATTTTATAACTTTTTACTGTAACATAAACTATAAAAGTAATCACTGACTATCAACTAGTAATCGG
>CAWIYT010000113.1:0-17838 GCA_963840085.1 uncultured Nitrososphaerales archaeon | reverse complement strand
AACAAGATAAAGGATAAACCAATTCCAAAAGGCTATCCACAACTACAAGGAAAAATTGAGGCATACAACAAGATAGTAAAGAATGAGTTTCTTGCAGTAGAAAATATTCCCAATGTAAATGATGGAAAGAAAATGTATTACATGTTTGTAAAAGCATACAATGATGAAAGAGAACATGGTGGTATCAATGGTCATACACCATCTGAAATGTTTCTTATGAAAGGAACAAGATTAAATAATTCCAGTAGTAACAACATAGTCAAGCAGATAAAAGAAAGTGTTACCCATGTTGGTAAGTGAATCTGTTACCTATCTATGCAAGTACTACACTTAATACTATATAATTCACTTAATAACATTTATGAGTAAATTAATTAGAATAACTGAATCAACATACAAGGAACTAGTAAGAGATGCACATTATTTAGATACTATTGGCAGTATTATCCAGCGGCTCTTGAAATACAAAAATTCAGTAAGGGCACCTAATAATGAATGATATTTTTTTAAATCTAAAGAAAATTCTAATCAAATCTGTAATGCCTTTGGATGTTATAATATTGCAACAGTTAGAATTGTACTTCCAGTTGGTTCCAAATCAATTACAATATTTGTATGTGAAAATTGTGCTCCAAAATTTGGGGATAATTACAATGTTTAAAAATGTCTCGAAATACTTTTAATAACAACAACTACAATGAATGGGCGGACTTCTGGTATTATGAAATAGGAGTTAATGTTATTCCTGCAGATACAGAAAAAAAGGAAACATATGAAAATTGGTCACAATGGCAAGATAAATCTATTCCTGATGAATTATATGAGCAACGAAAAAGAAATGGAGAATATAAAAAAGGAATAGCAATAGTCACTGGAAAATTATGGAGAGATAAACATAAAGGTAAATATCTAATTGGCATAGACTGTGATAATAAGAAAGCAATAGAAGAAATTTGTACCAAAAATGGCAATACAATTCCATTACAGGAACTAGCAAAATGGACAATTGTAGAACAACATAAAGACAATCCAGATAAAGCACATATTTACATAATGTCTACAAGACCCTTTAAGAATAAAAGTTCTATATCACTCAATCCAAAATTAGTCAATGATATTAATAACAATGAGATTCCCGCAATTGAAGTAAAATGTGAAAAGCATATCATGTTTTGTTCTCCTTCTATTCATGAAGATGGATATCCCTATGAAATTCTAGATTGCAAGGAACCTGTTCTTTGTGATGAGTTTGAATCACATATAGATAATATATGCAGAAAGTATAGTATTGATTATCTTCAACAACAGCAAAATAATGAAAATATTGGTTCAAGAATATTATCAGAACCACTTATACAAATAATCAACTTGCTAGATATTCCATCAGATTTTCAATATCGTATACCTAAAGGCCAAAGACATGCTATAATGTTATCTTTTGCAAACTCACTTTTGATTAAACATAGAGATAATAATAGAGATAAACTAAAAAATTTCTTCGTAGAAGTCAATAATAAGATATGCTCTCCACTATTACCTGAAAGTGAGATAAAAACGATATGGCGAGACGCCTTAAGATATTCAGAAAAGATTATAGAAAATATAAAAATTATCAATAATAACGAAGATGATTATTATAATCATGATATCTCCATTGTTATTCCTCTACAAATTGGCAAAAAACTTCTAGATGAGGATATAGTACAGACTTTTGTCAAGGATACACAGACAAATAGCGTTATCTTAGAACTTAATCACAAGTATGAACAAACTAAGGTTATCGTTCCAATAAAAATAAAGAATTGGCTTGATATCAGGAAATCTTTTGAAGAAATGCTTGAAGAGAAAGGAGTAAGTAAGGAACATATTTTGCTTCTGAAAAATACACTAGACAACAATTTTGACCTAATTAAAAAAGATAATAATACTGATGGTGGAGATATTGGAGATAGTAGAACAACTAAAATCGCCGATAGACTGGTTAAACTTGCTCTAGAAAATTCTACATTGTTTAAAAACGAATTTGGAATGCCACATGCATTAATTAAGGTAGATAACAACTATGAAGTATTATCTATAAAAAGTAGCAAATTTGAAAGTTATTTATCTAAATTATATTATGATAATAATGACAAAAAGACTGCAAATGCTGAAGCAATTAGTAATGCAAAAAGAACATTGGGTGCTCAAGCAATTTTTGATGGTCAAACTATTCCTTTGTATTTAAGAGTAGATTGGTCCAATCCTCAAAACAAAGACTCAATATATTATGATATGACCGATGATAATAGAAGATGTATAAAAATTGTAAAAGGTAATGGCTGGAAAATTGTAGACAACCAGATTGAAGTATTATTTAAGAGATATGGACGTGAAAAACCACAAGTGGTGTAGAACCAAGAGACATATGTCATCCCTCTCCTACAACAACAGGTATTGATAATATTCTGTCCAGTTTAAGTACTTTTACCAATCTAGCATAACATCCAGTATCTCTCTTTCCAGAGTTACCTTTCTTCAGGATAGTATCCAGTAGTAGATACTTTCTTGCCATTGTTGTACACAGTCAACGTAAATAGATATACATTCGTCAATGGCATGTAGGTCAATGCTATTTCCCAGCCTGTGTCTTAAGAACCTCTTCAGTCCTTTCTGGAAGTTAGACAGTTTACCCATTGTTTGTGTGGATGATGTACTGATGTCCAGATATGTTTGTATGTCACGTACTGGTCACAATATTTTTTCATTATGGAATTTCTTCTACTAAATTGGCTGCCATTGTCAGTAAGCAGATTTCCATAATTCCAGTCATGCAGATTCTTCATACCTTCTACTACAGTATCATCCTTCTCATCTTTCAGTCGTAACGCCCATCATCCCTTCCTGGAATGATCGTCTTCCATTGTAAGTAGTGGTACTCCATTAAATCTTGTCAGGTCAGCCTGTGTATCAGATCATCAGGATTATCCCATTCAAAAAACTGGTATTCTCTTCTGACCAGTCTTTTCTCAGCGTCAACAAGTTGATGTCTTGTCAATATGTTGTAGGCTGTAGTCTTGCTAATGCACTCCTCTTCTCTCCTCTATACCTTCTACATTCAGACTCTCATTTACAATAGTTACCAGCTGTTCTGAACCAAAACCGGTAGCATTTCTTACCTCGACTATCCTTTTCTCTATATCGTTAGGAGTCCTGTTTGGACTGTTATGTGGTCTTTTGGATCTGAACCTCAGACCTATAATACCTTCTTCTCTGAACCTTTTTACCACTCGCTGCAACTGACGTTTACTCCTGCTAATCATGTCTGCGGCTTCTTGTCTTGTTATCCTGATCAGGTCACTAACGAGTGTTCTGACTACTGCATGATACCGCTTTCTAACTATTTCTGACTCTTTCTTTAATATGTCGATATGCCATTTCTCTAGATACACCTCTCCTTGTACAATAATCATTGATTTTCACTTCTTTGTTTATTGTGAAGGAGGGGTGACGCATGTCTCTTAGCTTACCAAAAAACCACAAGTTGAACCATCACATGATTATGATAGTAAAATTTTTGATAAGTTTATTGATTCACTAAATATAAAAAAAGAGAATCATAAACTGCTTGTAAAGATTTGGATTATTTCGTTACTAATTCCAGATATAGCACATCCAATGCTTTTGCCTTATGGTGAAAAAGGTTCTGCCAAATCAACACTTCAAAAGAAAATAAAAACGTTAATTGATCCAAGTCAGTCTAGACTTATTTTCAATATATAATGATAAGACTCAATTTATTCAACAACTTTCACATAATTATTTATGTTTCTATGACAATGTAAGATATGAACCTGGTTGGTTATCAGACGAAGTATGTAGAGCAATAACAGGTGGAGCATTCAGCAAACGTAAGAATTATACAGTGATGATGATGATATTCCCTATAAATACAAAAAAATAATGAGTTTTAGCGGAATAAATATTATTTTCACACAAGAAGATGCATTAGACCGTAGCATAAAAGTTGAACTTGAAAGAATCAGAGATGAAGACAATATTCCTGACACAAAGATTGAGGAAGAACTAAAACAACAAATTCCTGAATTACTTGGCTACATATTTGATGTATTATCCAAGGCATTAGAAATCAAAGATTCTGTAAACTTGAAAAGATTGCCAAGAATGGCAGATTTTGCAGAATGGGGTGAAGCAATTGCTAGAGCCTTAGGCTACAAACCATTAGAGTTTCTAGATGCTTATTTTGAAAATATAGGAGAACAAAATATTGAAATTATTGAAGCAATTCCATTTGCAGATGCAATATCTAAATTCTTAGATTATGAAAAACATTCATGGATAAGCTCACCACAAACTTTTATCAAATATTTGAAAGAATTTGCAGATAATAACAATATTGACAGTAGTAAATTTCCAAAAGGTCCACAGGCAATATCTCGACAGATTGAATAAAATAAAATCCAATTTGAGAGAAGGTCTATCAATTGAAGTTATTGTAGATAGAATTACCTCAGGAAAGGGCAATAAAAAACAATTAAACACTGCCATCATAAAGATACGAAAAATATCTCCAATACCTCCAGTATCTCCAGTCAGCAAAAATGATGAAGGAAATGAAGGCAAAAATACTGGAGGTATTGAAAATATTGGAGATAATACCTCCAATGATAATAAAATATCTCCAGTAACTGAAGACCAAAATCATGCTCAAAATACTAGTGATATAGACAAGAATGGAGGTATTGGAGATACTGGAGGTATTTTCAAAAGTTTACCAAAAGTGGCAGCGATTAGATAAAAAGAATATATCAGATAAATCAGAATCTACACTAACATCAACAGCAACAACAATCATACAAATGTTATTATTGTGATGATGAATTTTCTACAGCAGGAAGAACATTTAAGACATTCAATTAATTCACATAAAGGAAAACCAGCACAACCAGAAGATAAACGTCTTTTTGAGCTATTAGGAATTGAACCTAAAGGGAATTCATGGGAAAAATTATGATTGACTATATGAATATTATTTTTATACTATAGAAGAAAACATGAAAATTAATTGAATAATAATTACCAAGAATAATATCTTGGTAAAGGTCCTAATGGAAGTAGTGGTTGATAATTAGTATTTTGATTTGACAAATAATTATTTTTCATTTGTTTCATTTTTTCTATTTCTGTCTTTAAGATTTGAATAGGTTTGATTCAAGTTAATAACATCATTAGCTGTTCTCAAAATATTTGCAATATCCTTTCCAGATAATATCATTTCTTTTAATAAAATTAGATATAGATAATAATGTAGGTATCTCATATCGATAAGTCTGATAAAACTCATAACATTCAGGCATTCTTTCTAAGTTTAAAAATTGAGACCAAAATTTCTTTGCTTTTTCAAATGGAATATCTAACATTATTGCAACCTGAGTAGGCTTTCTACCTTCACTAAATAATTTAAAAGCTTGGCTACTTTTAGATAGTTTTTTTATTTGATTAGTTGGATTATTTTCTCTTTTTTTAGATTCTAATATTTTCTTTCTCTCATATTCTTTGATTATCCTTGATATATCCCGAAATGACATATGTACAATTTTGCTTATTTCTTTTAGTGTGAGTCCTTCGTTATGAAATTCAATGACCTTCTTTTCTTTTTCAAATTTATTTAAAGGAATTGGAAATTCCAATACAATAATTAATAAAAAAAGGAATACTTAAGGTAATGCTATTTCAACTAATTACCGTTTTTTACCCTTTGCTATCTGCTGATACCTACTATTTTTTGTCAAATTCAGATTATTTGAGTATTACCATCAAGTATATCAATAAGATTTTTTTAACCTTTTGTAGCGGAAATGCTCAAGTTGCCATTTCAATTTCTTTAGTTTTTTATGTTATATTTTTGTTATTTACTATAACATTTTATCTAAAGAAAGAACTATTAAAAAGTTAAATAACATATTAGCTATTATTTAGTGAAGATTGAACAACTTAGCAATTGTTGTAGGAATAGCTGTAATTTCATTCCTATTAGTAAGTCCTTTCTTTTTACAAACACAAAAAGGATACGAAAAAGATGTTTATGGACAAGGATATGATGTTAAAGAGATAAAAGATTCATATCACGCTACAGAAGAGGAAGAAGAGGCAATGGAAGAGACAGAAGAAGAAGAAGAAGATGATGATGATGACTAATAACTAACCACCTTTTTTATAGATGGTGGAAAAAATGGAACGAACAAACAAACAGCAGTAGCAACAAGTCAAGAATAATAATAATAAATAAAAAATCTCATAAATGATTAAAGGATTAAATTATATGATAATAATACAAAATAATATTATGAAGATAAATTTTATTATACTTCTGTGTTTATTGATTGGAATTATTTTTGGCATCTTTCTCTTTTTACTTGACTGAAATCAATAATTTTTTATTTTACCTTATTTTAATATTATTTACTACTATACTACAAAGAACTCATAAATATGTCTGTGTACTTCGGAAGGTGTTAGAGGTTTGTCATTATCCTTTAACACCTATTTTTCAATCCTAAATAGTATTGAAGGAGAATAGAATCTTTTTCGTGAATAAATTATAGAAAAACTATAATGAAAAATTTTATTTTAAATTTATTTATTATTAAAAGTAATAATATTATTACTTGCTACAAAAAAACCTATAATATGTAACATCATCATTCCCTCCAACTGGGTGTCATATATTGTAGCCTCTATATGATACCTATCTATTTATTATTATTCTTCAGCAGTAGTAAGTTAAGTATCATATCTTAGGCCAACAACCAAAACATCTTAGATACCGTCTTACATTACATAATAGATTATTTTCTGTTTCGTAGTTGTAATTGGCACATACATCTTTCTTGAGATTCCTGTTTACTTTTGTTTCTACTGGATTCAGGAATGGTGCACGTGTTGGTAGAAATAGTACAGTTAACCAGTCTTCTGATTGTTTTTCTATAAACTGTTTTGTCTTTTTACTGACATGAAATGATGCATTATCTATTACAAGAATAAATCTCTTGATACTTCTCTTGAGGGCATATCTTTTGATGCTGTTTAGATGGTTTATGAAATCATTGCTGTTTCTTGTCTTGCTTGTATTGAATTTGATTCCATTTAGGGGATAAAGAAATGTTATGAATACATTGACTTTATCGTTAGATCCTTTATGGAGTATCTTTTGCTGTTCTCCTCTTCTCATATATGTTCTTGTTATGTATGGTTGTAGATGTAACCACGTTTCATCTTCAAATCCCAGTAGAATCTTTTTTTAAAAGAGCTGCCGATATCTTCTTGTACCTCTCTATCTTTCCTTTCTTTTCCTCATAATCATCACCTTTTTCCAGTTCAAGTTTTGGTTGTTTTTGTATACTATGCCTAAATCTTGAATTATTCTCCATGTTTGCATTGGACTGACATTCATTTCCAGTAGTGAGGAAAGATATGTGGCCAACAGCCTGATACTCCATGTATTTTTGAGATAGCCAAATGTATGGGGTGATTTGTTCAGTACTATGTCTTTTACCATCTCCTTGTTCTTGTCAGTAGATATTACTGGTTTTCTACCTCCATTCTTTCTCTTTTATTTCTTATTCCATCCAGACCAGAGTCCCTATATTTTTTAATCCAGCCATACACATTACGGTAATTGACACCGAGATTCTTTGCTATTGTTCTATAAGGTACTCCTTCCATCTTTTGTTTTATGGCAGATGCTCTTCTTCTGTATTCCTCTTTGTCCTTAGTACTCTTCATGAATGAAAATAATTCCTTTTTCTGGACAGTAGATAATTCTAGTCTGACAGGGATATTTGGCATATGTTGATAGATTATATAACAAAGCTAAATCCATTTCTATATTTATGCTGAATGGATAGAACAATGTTGATAAAAGATTAGAGACTTAACTTAGTATTGTTTCTTTTATGCTTACAATAAATAATAATAATAGAAAAAATGAAAGAAAAACCAATATTATTTTAAAATAAATAAATAAATAAATAATCATTAAAATTGTTATATGGTATTTGTCCTTATTGTTATTGTCATCAAAAATCATTATTCAAATCTCATCTAGCTAATGAAAGATAAGAAATTTACTCATCACTGGCCTTTGAATATAAAAGTTGTACAAAATTCTTATATAATATGACATCTTTCATTTTATAATAAATGGTATATAATCATGCAATAGATAAAGGAATCAAATGAGGTCAAAAATAAACTATAAAGCGGCTGCACAACTGCTTTCAGTTCAAAACACCCCTCATACTTTTGCCTATAAATATATATTTAGTAAAATCGGATACAAGAAACGTCACTAAAAAATAATTATAGGCTTATGATATGAATATATCCTTTATCTATTGTAATATATAATATGCAAAATAAACTAAAAAATATTTCGCTAAATATTAATGTTTTAGCACTAATAAGAAATTTAAATCTAAATAATAGTAATAAAATTTAAGTTGTCATATCCTGTTTGTCATAGTCAATTGTAGAAGAAATTGATGTCACCTGCAATTGACTGGATATGATAATAAATTATGACATAAGATATTTTAAAAGCAGATGAAGAAATAGCAATTGCAACAAACATAAAAACAACAACAAAGAATAAGAAATCAACACCATATAGAATTCTGTTTGTAGATGATGAGTATGATATTGTAAGAATCATTAAAACAGGTTTAGAAGAAAATGGTTTTATAGTTGATGGATTTACGGAACCTTCAAAAGCATTAGCCTCTTCAAACCAGAATTATATGATTTATTTTTAATTGATATAAAAATGCCAGATATAAATGGCTTTGAATTATATCAAGCATTACAACAAAAGATAAACACAGAAAAAAATAAAATCTTATTTCAGGGAAGCCATTTAAATAATTAATGAATGTAATTTTTAAAAAAACTACTTATATTATCTTCAAATATTATCTTCTTTATTACTACTTCATTAGACTCATATTTTAGAACCGCTATCGGTATAATTCTAAGAATGCCTGTATAATCATTTAATTACATACTCATTTATTCCTTATTATAAAATTCTATTGATTGTCCATTATAGTAATCCTTTTGATTAAATATCATATCATAAATCTTTTTTGCAACTTCTTCAGGTTTCATTAACTTCATACTAGATTTGTCAAATCCTTGGTTAACAACATCTTCCATCATCTTTGTATCTACTCCACCAGGACATATTGCCATAACTCTAATATTAAAATCATTAACTTCTTTAGCTACACTTTCAGTCAAACCTATTACACCAAATTTGCTTGCACAATATGAAGATAAGTTTGGAAAACCAGATTTTCCAGCTCCTGAACTAACATTAATAATAATACCACCAGATTTATTTTTAATCATATGATGAAGAAGTTCCTTGGTAAATAGAAAAACACCTTTTAAATTAGTATCAATGGTTTTATTCCATTCTTCTTCAGTTGTGTCTATTAGACTTCTATAATAAACTATACCTGCATTATTAACAAGAATATTAATCCCTCCAAATCTTTTTATCGATACCTCAACAAGAGATTTTACATCAGAATGTTTGCTAACATCACATTTTAAGCCTAAAATATTTTCTTTTTTAGAAGGAAATTTGAGATAAATGTCTTGTATAGCATTATCTACACTATCTTGACTTTTGGAAGATATCATAACATTCATTCCATTTTTTAATAAAAGTAAAGCAGTTTCTTTACCTATACCTCTTGTACTTCCAGTAACAATGGCAGTATATTCAGTTTGTTTCACTAAATTCATCATTAGTTTTAGTCTTGTATTAATTTTAATAAAATAAGTTTCTAATAATAAAAGCTAAATATGACTAAGAGCCTATCCGAAAAGTAGTTTACAGTATTTTAGTTATGGTATAACAGACTCATTAGACAAAGCTAAATCTATTTAGTATCTTAAACTTTATGAGATATTTATTTGATATCTATAACTTCTGGAATTGATTCATCATATGAAATACCAGACGCATTATGGAATGGGATTGTTCTTCTTTTACCAAAGACAAAAAGAAATAAGAAGAAAAGTGGTCGTCCTAGGATGGATGATAGAAAGGCAATGACTGCTATATTCTACACATAACACGTACTGGATGTCAGTGGAAAGCACTACCACAACGAAGTCTTGGTGCATCCAGTACTGTACATGACAGGTTTCAGGAATGGAGACAAGATGGTATATTCAAACATATGTGGATTGATGGTCTAAAATTATACGATGAAAAAATTGGTATCAACTGGAAATGGCAATCAATGGATGGTGCAATAACAAAAGCACCGCTTGGGGGAAAAAAGTACAAGACCAAATCCTACAGACAGAAGTAAATCCGGTACCAAACGCAGTCTCTTGGTAGATGGACAAGGCATTCCTCTTGGAATTACGGTAGATGGTGCTAACAGACATGATATGAAGATGACAAAAGCAACACTTCAGAGTATAGTGATACATAGACCATTGCCATCATCATCATCATCACCACTAAAATTACAACAACAACATATCTGTCTTGACAAGGGTTATGACTATCCTGAGGTATACGAGTTACTTGAAGAATATGGTTATACCATGCATATTTGCAAGAGAGGAGGAGAATACAATAATGGTAACAAAAAGAAGAATAAGAAGAAAAGGATACTAAAATACAGAGCAAGAAGATGGGTTATTGAAAGAGCACATTCATGGATGAACAGATTCAGAAGATTGTTGATTAGATGGGAAAAGAAGGAAAATAATTATATTGCAATATTACATTTTGCCTGTGCTTGGATAACATATAAGAGAGGAGGGATTTTCGGATAGGCTCTAAGTAGTAGAACCCTACTACATGCAGGACTCTACTCCCGACGGGCCCATAATACCTAAATAATTTTGCTTGTTATTGTTGTAATTATAAAATATATTACCTCAAATTATACAAATAAATCAATAGATTATACATAAACAAATATGACTTTACAATAGTCATTAATACATAAGTTTAAATACCTTAGTAACGTATATATATACATGTCAACAAGAAAACAAGAAGTAAAAATAAACGAAAATATAGCTGTAAATGAACCAGAATTTAATGAAAAATATACAACTAAATTTAATAAAGACATCAACAGTATCAATGAAAGAACAAATAGAGACTACAATAACACCTTAAATCAACAACAAGATGCAATAAACAAGACTCTCGATAACACTTTAAATAATGTAAAAAGAAGTACTGATGAAGCTACACGAGAAATTCCAAAATATATCCAACGTATTGCTGAATATCAAGAAAAAACTATTCAAACTATAAAAGATATTGCTTCTGACTTTATTGAAGCACAAAAACAAGTAGTAAGCTCTTTTCAAACACAACAAGTAGATAGAAATAGTAGTGTATGGGATTTGTATAATCCACAAAGAATCGCAGAAAATCACGCAGTAATGGTAAATAACTTTACAAGTTACCTGTTAAATGGTAGCAATCTAATAAATAATGCTCTAGCATCAAATATGAGAGTATACAATACAGCACTTGAACAAACACGTGATAATCTAAAGGCTTGTGCAAAAACAAACACCAATTTCATACAAGCAGTATCAGGTAATGGCCAAAATAGAGAAGGAAATACTAACTAGTCCTTAACAATCCTTTTTCATTATCAGATACAACAGACAGTATCTGAAGGACTCGCATACCACACAATCATGATTGATTTAAATCAATCCACAGAAAACCAAAAGAAGAAGATAAAAAGTAAACGAATCCTTATAGCCGAACCAGAATCAGATATTCAGGTTCTTTATTCTCTTTTTACAAAACAGTATGGTTTTTCAAATTCAGATGTGAATATTGTACAAAATGGCAACAAATGCTTAGAAATTATACATTCTAGTACAGATGAAATTTACACTGTCTTATCATTACAATCAATTACGATTATCTTCTAATACTGTGTATTATTCTATAATTAATCAAACCAGAAACTATATCAGACATTACGTCATATCTCTTTAGTCTGTTTCTGTATCTGCTTCCCATTATGCCAAATTTTTTTATCTTGCAGATAGTATGTTCTACAATTACTCTTTGTCTACTATGTCTTTTGTTGTATCTCTTTTCTGTTTTGGTGAGTTCAATATTACGTTTCTTTTTTACTGGTAATATTACTTTAAGGTCAGGAAAGTCATTTTCTATTCCATAATAGCCCAGGTCAAAATAGTTTTTAACCTGTGGTGGTGTTATTGGATGTTCATCTTTGTAAACTGTATAGTCATGCTGCCTTCCTTTCTTGTGCTGATTTGATTTATGCAATATTTTTCCTTCTTTATTGACCATATATTGTGTCTTTACAGTATGTTTTTTCTTCTTACCAGAATAGTAATCCTTCTTCCTCTTCTTGTTTTTAGGTCTTTGTATTTCCTGTTCTGTTGTGTCTATAAATGCCTTAAATTCAGGAAGGTACTTTTCTACTTCCTCTACAGTTCTCAATCTTCTTGTAATATTGTATAACTTTTGAGGTAATGGAATACAGCTTTTTACTACAGGTTCCATATATCGTATATCTCTATGTACATTGCTTTGATCTAGATTGAATAGAAAACCAGAAAGTGTATGTGTTATGTACAGTTTATAGTATACCAAAAGCATGAGAAATCTATCTCTTACTGTCAGTTTGAAATGTCTTCCTGCACCTATTGATTGTTCTCATACTCTCCTTCTTTCTTTTAGATAAACGTTTTATCTCATATTCTGGATATTTTGATTCTACTTCCTGACAAATGGAATCAAATTGAGATAATTCCAATCCTGTAAAGGATCTAAACAATAACGGTTTTTTAGATAATCTATCATAATTAAAGAGAACAAAGATAACAATAACAACGACTATGATATCTTTATAGTAGACACGCATCTTCATGACATTTCAGGCTTTGAAGTTGCAAGAAAGATTCGTGATAGATTACCACATAAAAGAATAATATTAACTACAACCTACTCATTAGAAAATATACATAATATAATAGATTCAATTGGAATAAAAAACCAAGATGTGATTTTACAACATTTTAGCTATTCTGACTTATTTTCTATTTTAAAAGAACCAAGAATGTCATACAACTAAGCTTATACACAACAACTGATGAATCATCATTTAACAAACAGTGAATCAAATGCTAAGTAAAGACTCCTGCAATAATAGTAGTGAGACCAATGTTACACATATACATCCTGCTGTTAAGAAGTTATAGAAAGATACAGAAATTCATAATTCAAAAGTATTTTTGTAACGAGAAAAAGTACCAAATCCGAATAATAATCCAGTTACCGTTACAGATGTTGCCATTAAGCTAGTAATTTATTATCTAAATGTTGTTATATTCTATTTTATAATGTGATTTTAATTAGTCAAGGAGTTCCTTATTAGCAGATTAATCTGCCATAAATAAAAATAAGTTTTTATTATTATTAAAAGTTATACTAAATAATATGCCTAATGGTACTGGTCCACAAAGTTCTTCTAAACAGTCTACTAAAATAATCACAACAGCGAAGGAAGTAAAAGAAACAAAATCAGTTCCTATAACCGTACAATCAAACATACTTAAAGTTCTGATAAATGAACGTCCTCTTATTCCATTATTGAGAATACTAAAGAAGAACAGAGAATTGCACACAAGAGAATTACTTATTACTATGGGAAGTTGGGGGTATGGACAATCCTTAATGAAAAGAGCAACAAATTTAGGTTTGATTGAAAGAAAGGTAAAAAAAGAAAAATCTCCTGGGCGAGGGAAACCAAGGATTTATAATTCTTTAACAAATAAGGGTAGAGAAGTAGTAGGATTAGCTGATAAAGTAGGATACACAAAGTAATTTTTGGAAAAAATCTCTTATCTATTATAAGATTACTAGTATTTGAACAAACTTTAGCCAAAAGTAGATAAGAATTTTTGTTGTCTGATAGTAACTAATAGTATCGGAGTTACTTATATCAACTATTAATCACTTTATAATGGTTTAAATGCAATGAGTTGTTTATCTTCTCTATAATGTATAACTATTGTAGGCAATGTGAATATTAGGTAAGATGAATAGATACGCTAAAATTTTCTCCTAATGGTCACTATTCTGAAAGATTTAAAGAACTAGAACTAGCTATACATTCCTTAAGTAATAATACTCAAAGTCTTGGTATAAGCTATATCGTAAACAAAGGAAATCACAATAAAAAATTTATTCTGTCAATAATAAAATTTCTAAAAGAGATTGGTTGGTTAGTGCAAGATGAAAATGGGAAAAATATAATTATTACTAAAGAAACAGAACAAGAAATATTAGGCCCGGATGACACGACGGCTGCCGAAAAAGAACAAGTATTACCTAAATACATTGTAGAAGCAAACCAAATATAGTCGAAGAAAAATTTTTCTTAAACATCCAATAATGTTGGATGATG
Organism: uncultured Nitrososphaerales archaeon; assembly: GCA_963840085.1. GTDB lineage: Archaea > Thermoproteota > Nitrososphaeria > Nitrososphaerales > Nitrososphaeraceae > TH1177. The sequence continues at coordinate 3,337 of CAWIYT010000113.1, read as the reverse complement.
ATAAGCCTGAAGTAATAGAGCTGTTTATACAAGTACTAAAACAAATAGCTATAAAACGTTATATTTTGTAGACCACGATTAGTATTAGAACATCTAAGACTTACTAGTCTTAACCTATCCTTTCACATTATATTAATATAAGTAAATTAAGTGTATAATAATATGAAATATAGAAGTAGAACAGAAATAGTGGGTAATATACTCGACTCAGCTAATGGAGGAGCAACCAAGACAAAAATTATGTATAAAGCTTTTCTGAGTTATAACCAATTAAAGGAATATCTATCTGTTTTGATAGAAAATAATCTAATAGAATATCTTGATGGAACTAGAACATTCAAAACAACAGGAAAAGGATTAAACTATCTTAAAATGCATAACGAAATTGGAGAATTATTACAAGCTACTACCATCAAAAATGACTAATTAATTTAATATTTTTTGATATACTAAAATATAAAATAATAATTTTTATAGTAACTCTATATTAATATCTACTTCCAAAACCTTTTTTTTGGACAAGGGAATATTATGTTATGTTAATCCTCTTTAATCCTTTATGATACTTACCGAATTTTGACACCCCAAAATTAATACTCTTTACTGCTTTGTTGCGCAACTCATCTAGATAATCAAATCTATCCTACTGAGATTGATAATTATGTAACAGTTAGACTCTGAAACAAGTTATATAACGATGCTTTCAGTATCATTTCTTTTATCATGTTCTCAAACCTGATAGCAGTAACATATTCTCTATCAAACATTCTCTTCATACAGGAGAAGACAGTTTCTGCAATCCATCGCTGACCATAGCTAACGCTATTCTTCCAATTCTGTAAATTATTTTTCTGCATTTTCACCGTCTTGTTTCTCTGGTAATGATTGGTCTTTCTGCATCTGGAATTCTTTCTGACTTTTATTGCAGGATTAATTCCCTTGAATGATGGAAATTGAAAATTATTGTTACTATCATAGGCACTATCTGCGATAGTCATATCTATTATCTTGTTATTCTTTATTGTAATATCATCTACTAATTTGGGTAGTACTTTTCCATCATGTACTTGTTCACTGGTTACTTGTAATGATAATATTCTCTTTCGTTTGATATCTACGGCAACATGTATCTTTAGATAGCCTCTCTTGACATTCCACTTATGTCTAATCCATTCTCCTCTCTGTTTGTAACTTTAACACCAGTAGAATCAATTGCAATTACAAAGTTATCATCATATAAATTAGACTTATCATTATCAGAAATCTTGATATTTAATCTGTTTATTCTTCTACAAATCCTGCTATAATCTGGAATTGATGGTAACGTATTTGCAGCATGTGCTCGGTACTACGCCTTCAGTTTGTCTATACGGTAAGTGAAAGTATGCTCTCATGTAGCCAAGTAATTTGATAAATGAATCTGGATATACGAATTTTCTACCTTCTTTGCCTTCATTCATCTTCTCTAGTTCAGAATCCCAGTTATCGATAACATCAAAATCAAGTAATATCTCACCACGTTTAACAAGAGATTCATTGTATTTCTTCCAATTTCTCACATGATATGACTAAAATAGGTTAGCTAAATGTGTTAGGAATGATGAGTTGCGCAACAAGGCACTCTTTACTATTCTTTGCTACAATTCTATTCTTGGGTTCACTGGTGTTATTGTAGCCTCTGACACTCATTTTAAACACTGTTAGATACAACAGAACTAAAAAATATAAAGTGCTATTTTCATATCAAATTTAGTATTCAAGCAGGTACTTGGCATTACATTTACTATAAATCTAAAACATATATAATAATACAGCCTTTTATACGCGTCTGTCTTTATTTTTTATATCAATTTGTCTACAGATTCTGGGAAAGATAAAGGTAAAGGAGGATGGCACGAATATAATAAAGAAATATTTATTGGAAAAAAACCATTGATGGTATATGTTACATCAACATTAATTCAATTAGCAAATCAGCCAACAGTCACCATTAAGGCAAGAGGATTAAGTATAGGCAGTGCAGTGGACGTTTCACAAATAATTTTGAGACGGATGGAGAATATAGGCTACGCTATTGGTGATGTAAAAATTGGTTCAGAGACTCTTCAATCAGAAGATGGTAGAACAAGAAACGTTTCTACGATAGAAATAGAAATAAAAAGAGTCTAATTTAGTTTGTTTAATAAATTAAAAAATTTAGATATTCAAAATACTGACAATTTAAAATTCATTATTTAGGTCAAATTTGGTTCATAAACCATACACCTTATAGTAATTTTAGATATTCAATAAAACTTATTCTAATATATTATAATAAGATGTTATCAAAAAATACTTCTGTTTTTTTTAAAGTTTTTGTAAAAGAAGAAGCTAACAAAGTGTTAAAAAGAATCATCGGACTTGCTAGAGAAAAAAATTTTAAATAGTTTTGTTAGATTGGAGTAAGTTTTTCAATTGATAATTTGATTGAATTAATGTATAATTAGATATATTCTCCATATCCAGATTTCAAGAAGTGCTGTTGTCCTATATTGATGTCAGACGTAGAGATTGGAAAGAAAACATAAACAAGTAGTAAAGCTAGTATACCAATAATAATTACTATCATACCAATAAGAAAAATAAAGTTTTCTCTATCAGACCTACTAGCTAAAATTTTCATAATATATATACTTGAACCAATTTAATTAATATTATCCTCAAAAGTCTATATCAATAATTATTCAAAATATACAAACCTTTGGACTATATCTATTACTCAAAATACGATTTAAGCTGAAATACCAAATTAAATATCAACAGAAGATTATATTGGTTCATCAACTGGATATTTCTTTCCAATAAAATGAATGAAAGTAAATCTTAAATAATTTCCTTATTACTAAAAAATAGACTCTTATTTTTGCACCGCTATCGGTATTACTCCCAAGACCCTTATGTAGATAAAGAATCAGATTTGTCTTCGAAATTATAGGTTATTATTGAGAATAAAATGATTATGGAGAATGATTTGATAATAGATCTTTTGCATAATTAGAAAGATTACAGCTATATTCCTCTTTTTTAGCAGTTATTTCGTAGATTTGCTAAATTATGATAGGTTATCCAGAAAACCATTATTATTCAGGTCATTTACTGGACTGGAACTATCTGAATTTGATTCCATTTGCAAACAAGTAGAATCAAAATATCCAGACTATGAAACTAAACGTCTATCTAAAAGAAAGGATAGAACAAGATCAATAGGTGCAGGAAGACATTTCAAACATTCAATCAAAGACAGATTTCTCATGCTTCTTGTATACTATAAACTGTACATAACACATACACTTTCTGG
>CAWIYT010000112.1:0-54257 GCA_963840085.1 uncultured Nitrososphaerales archaeon | reverse complement strand
GAGATATACCAATTAGCATAAGTATACTAACTTTATTTTACTATCAGATAATACGTTTTAGATAGCTATTTGTAATAATTTAATTATAATTGAATTAAATTGTAATGATTATATTGATTATTTTAAAATTTAAATATTTCCTTCACGTAATATATATTGACTTGTCGAGTGAACCAGCAGTATACAATTGGGATAAAATAATACTCAAACCTGTACGTTCAAAAGATAATCAAGATGTTGGAAATGTCATTTGTGTAGAAGGAGATATTGTTACAATACATGATGGTCGCTATGAATATAAAGTGTCAAAAAACGATGTTGAAGGATTTAATGGAGGAGAAGTATTTTTACTCAAAGATTATACAGAATTGCAGAAAACTAAAATTAAACCCTAATTTTTTATTTTGAAGAATTAGAGATATAAATTAAAAGTGAATAATCACTATTAATTTTTTATATATATCTAAAACAACACAAAATTAGATTCTAAATTAGAGTAATCTTAATTACTAAAGTTCTAAATAAATAATTATTTTTACAATTTAGAAAAGATTTCATCATTCTTATCGGATTTAGGAATGTCCTTTTATCTTTGCTATAAATTTATTTTAGAAGGAATTACGAATTTTATATTACAAAATCTGGACTCATTTGATGATAAAACTATAATAGTAACATTTGAAAAGCCGGTAACCAATACTATAAAATTGGATGATGGTAATTTATTTAATTGACAATTCTTTAGGTCCATATTTACAAATCTGCTAGTAGTATTCAAAATTATTTACCTCGTAAAAATCAATATTTTTTATTTTACCAGTCTGAAATTGGTATTGTTCAGGTACTCATAATATGTTACCTTTTTATTGGAATAAGTATACTTTAATCATAAAATGAAAATAGTAGATTGAAATATTGTTTAGCTAGTTAATTGTCTTTACATATTTTTGGATATTTCTTTGTATCTTTAGGGTCATCACATAACTCATCTTCATAATCTGTTTTATCTTCCTCGTTTTTTATTTTACATTTACCATTGTTCCATTCGCCATCATACTGTGAGCACAAGTCTTTAGCCTTATTTTCTGCATACACCTCATGTGTCTGTGATATAGTAGTAGTTACTCCAACTATCATAATTGTCATCATTAAGATTGTTAATGTTTTTTTCATGTTGTTATCAATAATTAATAATATAAAGAAGTTTGCGAAAATAATTATGAAAAATTTAAATGTTTTGAATATTATCGTCAACATATCGATGTTTCATGAATTCAAGAAATAGAGATGGGAACCCAGAATTTGAAAATCATTTGTTATCTATTAAAACTGACCACCAAAAAATGATTCATCCTAACTCACATCCTACCTATAATGAACGTCATCAAAAGATTATAGAAATGATAGATTTGACTATGGATAAATATAAAACATCAGTCAATACACAAAAGATGAACGAACAAGTAATAATAGATAATATTATTGAAGAACTTGATAAAAAAAGAGATATAACTATAAACAAAAAGCAAAAAACTCTACTAAAAGATGAAGTTGTTGAGTACGGAGAAGAAGAAGATACAATTGATTATATTCTTTTCAGAATCCGTGAAGGGACAGGTTTGAGTATAGTTATAGATGTTGGAGCACATATTGGTCCCTATACCTTAATAGCGTCGAGACGTGTTGGCTTGAATGGAAAAGTAGTTGCTATTGAAGCGGACTGAGAATTTCAATATATTAAATCGTAACATTCAACTTAATAAATTGACTAATGTCATTGCATTGAATTATGCTGCATATTCCAAAGAAGATGAACTTAAGTTATATTTACCAAGTTAAGAAGAAGATGAATTATCTTACACAAAATACAATACAGTAATACTGGATAGAGCCCATGGGGAAACAAAATTTGTAGAGGTTCAAGCCAATACACTTGATTATCTTTTACAATCAAATGGTATAAGACATAAAGATGTAAATTGGATAAAAATTGATGTAGAAGGTGCAGAATATGAAGTTTTAAAAGGCGCGAAAAATATACTATCTAAAAGCAATAACATTTCACTTTTGATAGGAATTCATAATCTTTCAGAAAACTCTAACTACTATGAGCCAATAAAAGAATTTCTTAATTCTTACAATTTCAAAATTGAATTTGAAATTGTAGCTAAAAATTGAGAAAGACATATAGTTGCACGAAAATATTAGTGAACAAATATCTTTTAATCTAAGAGCCTATCCCAAAATTATCTTCCTATAAATTATTATGCTGTTTGCTAATTGGACAAGACCAAGATAGTTTTTATCCTTCTTTTCAAACCTTGTAAATAATTTCCTGAATCTGTTATGCCATGAATTTGTTCTCTTTCTACTACCCATCTTCTTGTGGGATGTCTATTGTTGTGTTTCTTTTCTTCTCTTCTATGTCGTATGTGTGGAATGTATCCTCTCTTGATGATTTCTTGTTCTACATCTTTGGAATGATATGCTTTATCAAGACTTAGATTCTGATTTTTCTTCTTATTCTTATTCTTATTCTTGTCGTTGTCGTTGTTGTTGTTTCTATATTTTGTTGCTGATTTTGAAGATGGTCTTTTGATAACCATGCTGTCAACGGTTTCAATTGCAGTAGTAACATCATAAGAGTATTTGCAGATGTTATAACAGTAGAAAGTGGAATGCCTTCTTTATCTGTTAAAATATGTCTTTTGGTTCCTAATTTACTCCTTCTGTCAGTAGTAGGATTATGTCCTGTCATCTCCCCCCTAAAGGTGATTTTACAGATATACTATCAAGAGACTGCCAGTTCCACTTAATTCCTTTCTTTAAATCGTATATTTGTAGCAATCTTGTCCATAATTTATCAAATATATCTGATTTTCTCCATTCCTGAAATCTTCTGTGGCATGTGGAACCAGAACCATACTCTTTGGGTAACATTTTCCACTGACATCCAGTTCTAAGGATAAACATGATACCATCAAATACTTTTCTGTATGGAACAATGGGACGACCTATTGTATTCTCTGGTTTCTCATTTGGTAAAATATTTTTAATTTCATTCCAAAGATTATCTGGAATGCGTATAATTGTTCTAACATACTTTTTACTTTTATTCAAATGTTAAACATATAAGAGAATAAAAATAGGCAGCTATATTTCTATCTATTTTTGGGATAGGCTCTAAATTTAAATTTTAATTACTTGTATCATCATTCTATTCATCCTCATTATATTGATCAATTTAATTGAGTTTTAATAAATTACTTCGATGAAGATAAAATTATTAAGTAATTCATCATCTTTTTTATTCAAGAAGGACTATTCTTTCATTTTATTAACCAATATAGAATCACAATAAAAATTAAAATTTTTTTAAAACCGTTGTTTTAAATAGATAGTAGAGCAGTTAATTACTATCAATTAAAGTAATTAATTGTATAGATTTCATTATCTTATTAAAACTCTTATGTGTCTATAAATTTTTCTTAGTAATGTTTATCTCTAAATTGTTTTTGTTTTCATATTCTTTAAAAAAATATTTTTAAGGTTATTATTTTAAAAGGATTTATCTCAATGGTTACTGTATTATTTTCTATCTTTTTAATTTCTTGAATTTCATTCTCCAAGAAGTCTATTAATTTTACATTTTTTATTTTTGCTGCAAGTTTTATTTTTGTAATTGTTTTTTTTCCTTCAGTTTCGTATACCCTTAAAATAATTCCCTTTTTATCATCACTTAATTTCATTGTACTCAGTATTACATTACTTTCTGATATTTCAAGAAATGATTGAAAATCAACTAATGTCTTAATTTTATTGCTATTGTTCTCAGAAGTATTATTTTTTTTAACGTTGTTGCTTTTCTTAATCTGAATTGATATAAATGGCATATTTATTTCTGATCCATGTTGGTAAATTAGATCTTCACACCAATCATTTTCATGAGGTAAAATTGAATATCTAAAAGTGTACGGTTTCATTTCTGCGGCATCCGGTGTAGGTATACATGGTCCCATTATCCCATCAGAAGATAATAAAACAATACTACGTAGCAAGGTAAGATATAAAGATCCATCTCTGATTTCGTGAGATGGTAAACCCTGATGAAGAAGACTAATTCCGACAGTTTTATTTAAATTATTTTTTACAGAATAGTCAATCCACTCAAAAGAGGGAAACACTCCTGAAGGTTTCTCAAACCATTTACCGATATCTTTTTGATAATAAAGATCAGTTTTTCTTTCAATAGCACCAAATTGAGTTCCACACCAGTAACTTTTAGCTCTACCTTGAGTCTCGAACTTTACTCTAAGTCTTGAATGAGGATGTTTATTATAAATATGAGTTACAAAATCGATTCTATTTAAATTCTTATAAATTATTATTTCTTTTTCAATATCTATGAAATTATGTCTATACATCATTGGCTTAAATTTTTCAGTAAATCTGTAAGGCCATCTTAATGCAAAATATTTACTCTTAAACTTTATATGTGACTTTAGTTTTCCATGAATTACTTCATATTTTTCTGGTTTAAATATTCCATATTTAATTCCATCTCCAGTTTCTGATTTCAATAATTTTAGATTTTCTCTATGATAATACAGATCGCCTATTTCTTCATCTAAAATTATTTCATTTCCGGTACAATAATGTAATTTTTTATTATTTTTGATAGATTTGAAAACTGTAATAATTGCATTTTCTCTATTTACTTCAATTTCATATTCTTTATTTTTAAAACTTGTATCATGAGCAATTATAGTTTGCCAATCTATAGTGTCTGATTTTACTATGTCTAAAGTTTTGAATCCTAATGCTGGAACAGAAATAACGCAGCCAAGATTTATTTTTTGTATAGAATTATCTTGATATAATGAATAATCTAAAATTTCTATATCTATAATTTGATCTCCACTTTTTAAGCAACTTATACCTTTGATTTCTCCTTCATTAAATTCTAAAATTATTTCTACCCAGTTTGTAACTTTCCATGAAAGAGGATTAAAAATAAAAATAATATCATTATCAAAATTAGTCATTAATGAAATTTTCTTTAGGTAGTCAATAATTGATCTCCATATACTTTTTCTTTCATTTTCAAATATTTCTCTTACTTCATTATAGATCTCATCAACTGCTGTTCCTGGTAAAACATCATGCATTGCAACAAATAATATTTTCTTCCAATACTTTTGAAGCTGATCTGAAATATTTTCGTCATGTATATTAATTAACCATGCTATAGCATCTAATCTTTCCAGTAATAAAATACTATTTTCAAATTCTTTCATCCCTTGTTTTAGCCACATACGTGTAGATGTACAGTCAGGATATACAGCAGAGAACTTTCCAGAATACATCTCTCCTTTTCTTATTTTGAATCTGACATTTTGTTTTTCTAAATAATTAAAATATTGAAGAGGAGATGACATTATCATTTTGTATTCATTTTTAGATTTTCCTTTTTTTCCATTTATTTTTCTATTCCATTCATTTATGACATCAACTAATTCTGGTTGAGGTGGAGTAGAACCACTTCCAGATAACATTAAAATTTGATTTGTTGAAGCATATTTTTTTAATTGTTTTAAAGAAAGCGTTAGTTGATCTAAAAAAAGACCTGCCCGATATCCTAGTGGCATCCAATGAGTAAGAATTTGACTACCATCAATTCCTTCCCAAAAAAATTCTGAGGGAGTAGAAATATGTATTCCTCTTCTAAAAATAAAGTATTTGTAACCACAGTTTTTTAAAATTTGAGGCCATTGTGCATTAAACCCAAATTCGTCTGCTCCATATGAAACTACTATATCTTGATTTAATTTTTCTTTTACAAATTTTTTTCCTTCAGTTATTTCTCTTATTAATACTTCTCCATTTGGAACCATGTTATCTGCCAATAAATATTGACCTCCCGCTATCTCTATTTTATTTTCTTTAATACGGTCAATTATTTCTGAAAATATATGAGGATAATCTTTTTCTATTTTTTCTAGCAAAAAAGTTTGTTCCAACATGAATTTATAATCAGATTTTTTTATAAGATTAAGAGCTTGTTTTAGAATGTATTCTATATTTACAAAGTAGTAATCTTCTTTATTAAGAATCCATACAGCGTCATAGTGCATATGTGGAACGATGTGAATAGTTGCATCCTTCATTTTCTTTACCTCTTGATTACATGATTTAATATTATTTCTTTCCAACCTAGTTGTCCGATTCCATTTACTCTAATTAGATTATTTATTTTCATAGAGGCATAACCATTTTGAATATTTCGTACTAAGAATGCTTTGTCAACATTTTCAAACATTGAAATGTCATTAATTGCATCTCCTATTCCTATAGACTCAATTTTCTCTTTTTCAAATTTTATCGAATATAATTTTTTTAAAATTGAAATTGCTGAGCCTTTATCATGTAAAGAAGAAATTGTATTATATCTAGTTCCTTGTAAAATACGAAGACCTTTGTCTTCCAATATTTTTTTTAATTTATTTAATTCATTATTATTGATTTCAAGTATTGTTTCACTATATTCTCTTGACGCCATTAGTTTTGCATTATTTATTGATATTCCTACTTTTTGAGCTAATTCTACTATCGAAAGATCATGTACAGCAATGAATTTAATCTGAAAAATTTCTCTTATTTCTTGAAGAATTTCTATTATTCTATTGTATGATTTTCCTAATTCTATAACTAAATTTTCATTAATGTGTTTAATTGATAAACCCAATTCTTCAAGATCTATGGGAAAATAATTGTCAGGAATAACAATTGCTCCACCGTTTTCAACTATAAAGGGATCATCTATCTCGAGATATTTTCTTATTTTTTCCTGTTCTAATCGAGTTTTTGTTGAACATAATATTAAAGGAATATTTTTATCACGGATCTTTTTAACAATTGTTTTAATTTCTCCATATTCTTCAGTATGATGAATTTCTCCTTCTTTTATAATATATGATTGAAGGAGTGTATTATCTATATCAGAAAAAATCAAATACTGTGACATTTTTTTACTTTACTTTTTTTAAAAGAATGAACTACTTTATACTTTGACGTAAGAATTTATATAAGAATTTTCTATATCATGGAAAAATTTGTTTTCCGGTATGTCTGTCTATTATTATGATTGCCTTTGTTGGGCATGTTTGGGCAGCATCTAGAATACTTTCAAATTTGTCTGCAGTTTCTGATATTACTACTGCCTTAGGATTTATCATTTTATTAGTTTCAATATGAAAAACATTTGGAGCAAGGATTTCACAGCTCCCAAATGCCATGCATAACGATGGTTCAACAATAATTTTAAATCTGGATTTTTCTATAGCAATTTTTTTTCTTATTTTTGTTGTTGCTATTTTTTCTTTATTCTCATAATGATTTTTTAAAATGGCCTCATTTTCTTTTTGACTATTAAAATCTAAATTTTCGATTTCTAAACATAAATCATCATATTCCTTCCTTTTATTTTTATCAGAAAGAACTTCAAAAGCAATATTAATTTTTTTTATCATCTCTGAATCGTTTTCTTTTTCAGAATTTCTATCAGGATGATATTTTTTAACTAAAAGCCTATATGCATTCTTAATTTCGAGAAGGCTTGCATCTTCACTTACTCGTAAAATTCTATAGTATTCATGGATGTCCAATTAACAATGATAATACTAAAGTTAAGCATATTTCTTTTTTTAGATCTATAATTGTTTATTATTTCTGATAATTCTTTTTTTTCAAAATTAAAATTCTATTAGTATATTAATTCAGAGCTCATTTCAAGTAATTCTTTATTTTCAAGGAAGTAGCAATTCTTTAATTTTTTTTCCCTAGCCAATCCATATACAAACAATTGTATAAAGAAAGCTGACATTAGTAAAATTTCTATATTACTATTAAAGGGTATTTCAATAAAAAAAGAATTAAATTTTTTGGTATTTAAAAGAGTATTTAATTTCTTAGCTTTTTTATTGATATGTTTATTTTTAGATGAAAATATAATTAGTATGTCTTTATCTGAGATACTAAATAATGGTGAATGGCAAAAATGTTCCAGTGAAAATGCAAATGATTTTAATCCAAATACTTCATTTAATTTCAGTGACCCATAACAAGAAATTGGAAATAAAGTTGAGTTACCTAGAAAAAAAATTGATTGATCTTTATCTAGAGAGAAATGTTTTTTGATTTTATCAATTATATTATTTGAAAGTTCTTCTGCCTTTTGGTAAATTACCTTGGTCTCTATAACTTTTTTTGTTTTATTTATTAACGATAATGCTGTCATGGTAGTTAAAATAAAACCTAATGTACCTGCTGTAGTCACGTGTGGTGGTTTTTGATATTCTAAATTAATTACTTTCATACAATTTTTTGCAAGGTCACTAGTAGGATTAGCAGTAATTGCTATTGTTTCTTTACAGTATCTTTTTGCTTTTTTTGCTGCCAATATATTTTCTTTTGTTTTTCCTGAAATGGAAATAAAACATACTCTTTTATTGTTACATAAAAGTGGATTAATTATTATCTCAGCAGGATCAATACATAAACAATTAAAATTTGATTCATAACTTGCTATTAAGCCAGAAACAAAAGAATCACCAGAACCTACAAAAAGGTAATCATAAGAGTTGTTATTTTTTTTAGATTGATTAATTTTTAATTCTTTCAATTGTTGTTCAATTTCTTTTTTCATCAATTCTATTGAATTCATATCTAAATATCTTAGTTTATAATATTCTTTTAATAAATATTATAATATTGAGTTAGAAGTAAATTATAATCTTTAATTTCCTTGCTTGACAAAAGGATTCAAAGTTTATAAAAGAAAATTAAGGGAATTTTATACTAGAAAGCTGAATTATCATTTTGAGGAGAAGATTTCTAACTACATACTAAATACTATAATTTATTAACTTGTATTAATAACAAAATTATAGAATTATTAGAATATACTAATAAATAGACATTTCACCATATTAAAGCTATGAGAAGAGATCTAATAGGGAAACTTAACGGAAAGAATAATTTCCTTAATAAAACTCTTGCATATGGATTTTCAGCATTTTCACTTCTTTTCTTGGGCTATATTTTGATAGCAGCTATTAACCATTTTATGCTAAAATAATTGAAATATATAAAAACCACTATTCTTTTTTTCTTCTAAATTCTGTTATTGGCTAGGATTAAGTAACTCTATAAGAATCTGTACTTTTCATTTACTATTCCAAGTTCTACTTTTTTATATCGATAGGCTGAAATAATGAGCCAGTTATTGTTAACTTTAAATGCAAATTTTGTATATCCTTGATTTTGAATTGAGACAGTTCTATACCTCAATCTGAATTAAAGAATTAGGTTGAGCATTCAGGTTTCCCGTTTTGATCTCAGGCGAAAAATATAATCTAAGTGTTCAATATTATTATTTTTATCTGTAAAAATAATTTTAAAATAAATTAATTCATTTTTAGGAGTAGATGAAATCCATGTTATTTCTGCATTGATATTTTCTATCTTTTTTAGTTTTGATATTTTCTGTTACATCTACAAATATATATATATAAATTTTTTAACTTTTATAATTCAGTAACGTCTTTAATGTTTGATTTGGATCATTTACTAAAACTCAAGTATAAAAATATCGATTCAAAATGAGCAATGATTTAAAATGATGCGATTATTATTATATAGCTGTATATGAATTTAAAAAATAAAGTTGCTATTGTAACCGGAGCAGGTGGAACAGTAGGCAGGGATATTACAAAATCATTAATTTCTGAAGGTTGCAAAGTAGTTATTAATGGACGTGACATTAAAAAACTGAATAGTCTGGCAAGGGAAATAGGAGATAAAAAAAATATCTTAATCCTTCCAGGGGATATAACTAAGGAAGGCGATGTCCTGAACATGATAGAACAAATTACAAATAATTATAATAAAATTGATATATTAATTAATAATGCAGGAGTTATAAACGATCCCAAACCTTTTCATCTTACAACTCATGATGAATGGTTGAACCTTATCAATGTTCATATTATAGGTACACTTCAAATGACAAAAGCAGTTTTACCACTGATGATTGAAAATAATGAAGGTTGTATAATTAATATCTCTTCTACTTTGGCAACAAAGGCAATTCCAGGAGTTCCATTATCTATCTATGGACTTACTAAGGGAGGTATAATTTCATTTTCTAAACATGTCGCTGTAGAGTATGGAGAATACGGTATTCGATGTAATTGTATAGTACCATCAACTATTAGAACTCCTTTTCTTGAACCATATCTGAGCGATGAAAAAGCAAAGAAAACTTTAGAATCATCATTTCCTCTACAAAGAATTGGTGAACCTTCTGATATTTCTAATGCTATTTTGTTTCTTTGTTCTGATAAAGCAAAGTGGATTACAGGAGCGAAAATCGATATCGATGGAGGTATAACAGCAAAATAACCTTTTTTATATTAATCGAAGAAAATATCAAAATTTACATATAGATCACTTGATGATTTGATTCATTCCAGAATGACTTAATGGATATATCTTTATTATTTATAAATGAATAAAAGTTAGATCCACTATAAATAAAAAAGGTTATATTCTATAAAATTACAAATTAATTATAATTTTTGTAAACGTAAATAAAAAATCTTTTATTTATATCTTTAAGATTCTAATGCTAAAATATTCTATTCATGGTTTTCAAACATTGACTTGTATACAGATAAGGAATACAAAAATTTTCTAGAGGAATGATATTCCCCATTTTTACATTAAATTCAAAAAATTAAATAAATTATTTGTTACCTAATTTTTTACTTCTAAGAATTTTTTTATTGTGATTTTTAAATTTTATAGTATCATCAATCAGTTCATGTATTCTTATTCTGAGTTCCATAAGGAAATTCATGAGTTCTGTTCGATGTTCTGGTTCAATTGATATTTGAGCCTCTTCTATTAAGTTGTCTATTCTTGCCAAATTAACTTTGAGAGAAAGTGATGCTTTTTTGGTTATCTTTAAGGATTTAAAAATATATTTATTCTTACTATTTATAAAACCTCTATTATTACTATCTTCAGTAACATTATCTCTTAAACATATTTTTAATTCTCTAATTCTTTTTACTGAAAGATTATTTTCTATTATTTCTCCTACTATCTGCGATTGCTTTTCAACTGGAATAGTTGAAATCTCGATAGCTTTACTAACATTTAACATATGTAAAGCAATTTTTTTCTTTATTTCTTCAGGAAGCTTAAGAAGTTGAATTCTATGAGACACATATTCTTCGCTCTTTCCAATTTTCTTGGCAAGATCACTAACACCACCCCAACCAAAATCAATAACATATCTTCTAAATGCTTCTGCCTCTTCAACTGGATCCATTGATTTCCTTTGAATATTTTCAGATAGCTGAATTTCAAATGCTTGTTTATCTGTCATTTCACGAATTTTACATGGAATAAGTCTCCATCTCAAAGATTTACATGCCTGATATCTTCGGTGACCTGCTACAATTTCAAATCCATGAGATAATGGTCTAATGAGAATAGGCTGAATTAATCCATGTTCTCGAATACTAGTAACTAGAGATTCATCATCTTGCGAATATTTTTGAAATTTGTCTCGTACTGCAAATGATGAATGGCGAATCATTTTCATTTCTATCTGTTCTATTATACTTGTATCGACAAATTCCACACTAGATTATCGATGATTATCTTTATATCTATTTTCTTTTTCATGCATATCTTTATTAAAAAAACTAAATTCTAATAAAAAATATGCATATTTTTTATTACTTTATATATTATTTTAAAAGATAATTTAAGGTTTTTTTACTTAAACTAATCCAAAATATTATAATAAAATTATAAATTTAGTATGATGTCTCTAAAAGGACAAAACGGTACTATTATAAATTATATAATTTTCATACTTAATGCTCATGTCTATGTTCTTCAGTATGACTATGGGGATGTGAATGTTTTTTGTCTCCATGGAAATGTATATGATATGACTTTTTAATATGTGAATAAATTATGGCAATAATAAAAGAAGCGGTACCAAATAATACTATAGTAGCTCCCGATGGTGAATCGACATAAAAACTGAAGTACATTCCTAAAAAGGCAGTTATTATACCAATAACAGATGATAGGATTAACATTTTAAAAAAATTGTTTGTAATTAGTCTTGCTGATATTGCAGGCGCAATAATAGCTACTGCAAGAAGTGTAACTCCTATGGAATTCATTGATGCTATTACTACAATAGCAAGCACTATGGAAAATAACAAATCAACCGTATCTGTCTTTACTCCATAAACTTTTGCTGTATCTGTATCAAATATTGTAAATAATAATCTCTTTTGAAAAAAGAAGATAAAAGTTATAGTAACAATTGATACAAAGGCAATAAAAATAAAATCTAAATCATTAACAGATAAGATATTTCCAAATAATAATGATTCAAAGTTTCTTATAGGCATTTGACCTGTACTCATTAAAAAAATTCCAATTGCAAATCCTGCAGTTGTTACAACACCAATGGCTGCATCAGCTTTTATTTTGTATCTTTTATTTATTTGTGTTATTAATAATGCTGATAAAATTCCCCAGATTGCTGCTCCTATGTAAAAATTTAGTCCTATAATATAGCTACTTACTGCTCCACCAAATACTGCATGAGACATTCCATGTCCTATATAGCTCATTCCTCGTAATACTATATATACACCAAGCAATCCACATGTTCCTCCTACCAGTATCGAAACAAAAATAGCTCGGTTAAAAAATTCATATTGAAATGGTTGAAATATAAAGTCCATAAATAGTAACAGATCCTATTTCTCAGTTTTCATTTTAAATTGTATGTTCTATAAAGAACATTATCGGATAAAGTTGAATCTGGTTTTCCTTGTGAAATGATGGATTTATTTAAACAAACTATCCATGGTAAATTTTTAGCTACTCCATCAATATCATGAGTTGTAATAATTATAGTCATTCCTTTCCAATTCAGATCTCTTAATATTTGCAAGAAATTCTCTTTATTGGTTTTATCAAGACCAGATGTTGGTTCGTCTAAAACAAGTATTTCAGGATTATGGATCAATGCTCTTGCCAAGAATACTCTTTTTTGTTCACCCCCCGATAGTTCTTTGATTTGTCGATTTGGATAATCTCCTATACCTAATTCATGAAGTAAATGATCAATTTCAATTTTGGAAGTTTTATTTAACCATGGAAAAAAACCAGATTGGTTCCAAACTCCCATTGAAACAAATTCTCTTACAGTAACAGGAAAATCCCATTCTATACTTTCAACTTGAGGGGAATATCCTATTATGTTAGAATATCTGTTTTTTTTGTTACTAAAAGTATGAAATTTTATTTTTCCATTCCATGGTTTGTAGAGACCTATAATTAATTTTAATAGAGTAGATTTACCAGAGCCACTTGGACCTAATAAACCCATGAAACTACCTTTTGGTATATCTAATGTTATCCCATCAATAACAGGTAAATGGTAAGTGTAACCAAATGATACATTTTTCAAAGTTAAAATATTTTCAGCGAGGTTTATTTCATTCATTTACAGTTTATCTTTTGTTATTAAATTGAGGATAATAGTCTTTATTCTCTATTATTTGATAAATAAAAAAGGAATAAATCTATATTATAGGTATATTTTGAGGGTTAATATCTTTCAATGCATCAATATTGCCACCCAAAGGTACTATCATATTTTTCATATTTTCCAACATCATTCCTACATATGAGTGATTGTTATCGCCAGGATTACCAGGCAAATCATCATCGCTTAAAGTTTCAACAACAGTCACATTTGCTTCTTTTGCTATTTGATCAACTATATTGGTAGGAAATACTTCAGAAGCAAATATTGCTGGTACTCTCTCGATACGAATCTGATCTATCAAATCTGCAATATCTTTTGGACTTGGTTCTCCAAAATCTGATGGTTGGATAGCTCCTATTACTGTCATACCATAACGAAGAGCAAAATAAGTCCACGAGTCATGATAAGTGAGCAATTTTCTATTTTCTATTGGAATTGTCTCAACAGATTTTTTTATTCCACTATCTAATTGTTCAAGTAAATTGCGATATTTTTTTGAATTTTCAATATAGTATTGTGAATTAGAAGGATCCATTTCTATTAACTTATCTCGTGTTAAATTTGCAAATTTCATTGCATATTCGACATTTAACCAAAGATGAGGATTTGGATCACCATTTTCTTTTGGAAAACTAAAGTCAAAAATCCATTGATCTTGAGATATAGTATTGTCCCCAAGTTTTAAAAGTTGAATATTTGAATTTTTAGCATATTGCATTTTCTGCAATCTTTTCCACATTCGCTTCCAAGTTGAGACCATCGATAATGATGAGATCTGCATTATTGATTTTTATGAGATCTGAAGGAATAATCTCAAATGTATGAGAGTTTACTCCTTCAGGAACTAGTCCGATCAAATTAATTTTATCACCTCCAATATTTTGAACTATATTTGTTATGGGAGCGACTGAAGTGACTACATTTAGTTTATTATCTTCAATTTCCTTATTACTATTAGTATTATCTTGATTTGCAATAGCATATGATATTGTAAGTGAAATAACAGAAAGAAAAATTCCAACTACTACTACCAAAGATAATTCTCTTGTATAAACAGAGTCACTTGTCATAAGATGAATTTTTAAGTCTAGTATTAATATTTAAAAAAAATAAATGATACTTTCTTCATAAATATCTATCTAGATAAAGAATTAAAGAAACGAAATAATTTATTACCTTCTTAGAGTAACTCTAAAAGATAAAGTATATATTTAAAAAATAAAACATTGATAATATCTATTTTATTCTTTTGATATATCTAACATAATGCCTTTTAAGATTTACTTCTTTCCTTTAAGAAATAAATTTCCTAAATTTCTTGATTCTTTTAATTCTCCTTTGATCATTATTACTACAAGACAATATTATATTAGTAAGATAACGATGGGTAATGAAACTATTAATGAGTATGATCATATTGTGATTTCTTATTAAAATTTATATTATTTCCAAAAAGATGCTTCTCCTATAAAATTAGTACTTCATTTGCTCAATTTGCCATTCTTTTTGTTCAAAGTTTGAATTATCTGTTTATAAAAGATTGATTAACATGATTTACTTTTTATTAATAAACATATTTGTTGTACAAATCAATAAAGAAGACATAATGAATTTTAATTATTATGGTAGTGGCAGATTTTGTGTCTAACAATGCTATTTTGGACTTTTTCTATATCTTATTCAATGGAATTTCTGAAGTTCCATTGTTTAGCTCACCAATTACTGGAATCTTGATACTTGCAGGAGTTTTTCTTGCTTCAAGAAACGCTGGTATAATGATGGTAATATCTGGATTAATAGGAGCAGGAATGGCAATTCTTCTTGGAGCTCCATATGGATTAGTTGCATTTGGATTGTTTGGTTATAACTCTATACTAACTGGTATGGCTTTCTGGTCTGGACCTTTTGTCAGGTCTAACAAAGCAACATTTTTCATATCAGTATTTGGTGCTGCAGTCACTGCAGTAGTCTGGATGGCAATGGCGCACCTTATGGGTGATATGTTTATCCTTAATGGATTACAAGAATCATGGGCAATACCTGGATTTACTTCCTCATTTATCTTTACTACATGGGCATTAATGTATGCTACAAAAAGATTCGGGCATGATATATGGCCAGAACCAATTCCAGCAAAGACTGAGGAATTAATCAAAGGTAGTGGAAATCCATCTCAGATTACAGAATCTAACTTTAAATGGACTGCAGGCGAATTCATGAAAGCAACATTGAAAGGAGTATCACAAGTAACATTTGTCGAAAACTGGAAAACAGGAGTTTTTTGGGTAGTTGGACTCACTTTAGCATTTGAGCTTGCACCATTCTTAACAGGTCAAGATAGACCATGGTGGACCAACGCATTTACGGCTCAATGGAATGAATTCTCACCTCTTTATCTAGGTGGTGTAATGGCACTTGTTGGATCTGCAATAGGTGTAGCAATGGCAATCTTAACGAAACTTCCTACTGCCGAAACTCGAGCAGGATTACATGGATTTAATCAAGTTTTGGTAATGATTGCATTGACAAGTTTCATTCCATTAACTCCTCAAGCTTTTATGATTGCAGTCTTTGCGACTGTCTCTTGTGGCTTTGTAATGCCTGCACTACAACGATTTTTTGGAATGTGGGGTTTACCTGCATTAACAGGACCATTTGTATTTACTGCGTGGATGTTCTTACTTGGAATTTCGGGATTTACAAATATTCCTGCTGGTATAGGATGGTCAAGGCCATAAATTCTTATTCTAACACCTCCTTAATTTTTTTTTAAAAAAAATGGAATTTGAAGATTTCAAAGAATTTTTGAATATTGCAAATTACAATAAAAAAAATAACAAAAGTGGTATCGACAACATTTTATATTTTATTGATTGGTGCAACAACAATAATTATGAAGAACTTTTACTACGATTGAATTCTGAAAAGCAAGGTGGATTAGGATATAATTCCATAATCGATTTTACAAATAAACGTGTTATTATAACAAGAAAAAGAATAATTAACAGAATTTTTGATATGGGTTTTGTAGCTGGACTTGGACCATTTCCATATATGATATTGTCTGAAAAAAAGCAACAGTCAAAAATTAAAGATTCAGCAAAATTACAAATAGAAAAAATTCTGCAAGATCCAAATCTAGAATGTACTATTACCTATAATGATATATTAAGAATCATTATAAAAAAGGGATCCGATTCATTAGTACATAATATGTTTGGATCATTTATTTCAAAATATTATTTGACAATTTTTACTACCAATAATAAATACGAATATATTTTACCAATGAAAAAAAATGGAGATTTTGATAAAATGTCATACTGGATGAAATCTATCTTACCTATTCAAATTTCTTTTGCAGATTATTTAGCCGATGTCGACTAATTGATACATCAAATATTATCCATTTATATAGATTAATCATTTCAAATTTAAAATAACTCAAATCCACTACTATTTTAGGTAATTGGAAATTTGATGTTAGTTCCACGTGAAATTGATAAGATGATGATTTGGACAGCAGCACAAATTGCTGAAGGTAGAAAAAAAAGAGGAGTAAAACTCAATCATCCAGAATCTGTAGCGTATATAGCCAATTTTGTGGTTGAAGGTGCTAGAGATGGGAAAAGTGTTGCAGAGTTGATGAAATCAGCTAGGGAAGTATTAACTAGGAATGATGTTATGGATGGAGTATCAGAATTGATACATACAGTTCAAGTAGAAGCAACTTTTCCAGACGGAACAAAATTAGTTACAGTTCATGATCCAATTCAATAGAGGAGAATAAAAATTGAATAAAATATTTGAAAAAAATTTGGAAATGTATGGAGGAGTTTATTAAGATGATACCCGGAGAATATATTTTATCTTCGGATCCTGTTATTTGTAATGGTAACAAAAAAACAGTAAGTATAACTGTCAGTAATACTGGTGATAGACCATGTCAAGTGGGTTCGCATACCCACTTTTTTGAAGTAAACAAGGCTTTAGATTTTCCAAGAGAAAAAGCATATGGATATAGATTAAATATTCCAGCAGGAACATCTATACGCTTTGAACCTGGTGATTCTCGCGAAGTAGAACTTTGTGAACTTGGAGGAAAAAGAATTGTTTATGGATTTAATGGTCTTACTATGGGAGGACTAAATTCGACAATGGGTAAACAAGCTGCACTTGAAAAAGCAAAGATACAGGGCTTCAAAGGATTTAGTTCTTAGGAGGAGAATGGAATGGTTTTAAAATTAACAAGAAAACAATATACCGATCTATTTGGTCCTTCAAAGGGTGATAAAATCAGACTAGGCGATACCGACATCATTATTGAAGTTGAAAAAGATTTGATTTCACCAGGAGATGAATGTGTCTTTGGAGGAGGAAAAACAATTAGAGATGGACTTGCTCAAGCTTCAGGAGTTACAAATGCTAATGGTGCACTAGATTTTGTAATTACTAATGCTGTTGTTCTTGATCCAGTTGTTGGTATAGTTAAAGGAGATATTGGTATAAAGGATGGAAAAATTGCCGGAATTGGCAAAGCAGGGAATCCGTTAACAATGGACAATGTGAATTCAAATATGATTGTTTCTGCATGCACAGAGGCTACTGCAGGAGAACATACAATATGTACGCCTGGTCACTGGGATACCCACGTTCATATGATTTCTCCACAACAATATGTGGATGCAATTAGCAATGGCATTACTACTATGATTGGAGGAGGTACCGGACCTGCAGATGGGACAGCTGCAACAACTTGCACGCCAGGTGTATTTAATATTAGCAGAATGATGGAAAGTGTAGAAGATATTCCAGTAAATTGGGGATTTCTTGGTAAGGGTAATGATTCTCATCCATCACTTGCAACACAATTAGAACAAATAGAAGCTGGAGCTTGTGGTTTAAAAGATCACGAGGATTGGGGGACTACTACAGCTGTTCTTGATGCATCACTTCGTGCTGTAGATGCTACTGATACACAGCTAGCCATTCATACTGATTCTATAAATGAGTGTGGTTATGTTGAGGACACAATAAACGCAATAGACGGTAGAACTCTGCATACATATCATACAGAAGGTGCAGGTGGAGGACATGCACCTGATATCATGAAAATAGCAGGAGAACAATTTGCTCTTCCTTCATCGACTAATCCTACTAGACCATATACTGTTAACACTGTTGACGAGCATTTGGACATGTTAATGTTCTGTCATCACTTAAATCCTGCTGTCGCAGAAGATGTTGCATTTGCAGAATCTAGAATTAGAGCAGAAACAATTGCTGCAGAAGATGTTTTACATGATGAAGGTGTATTGAGCATGTATTCTTCCGATAGTCAGGCTATGGGTAGAATTGGAGAAGTGGTAATCCGAGCATGGCAGACTGCCGATAAAATGAAAAAGATGAAAGGCAAATTGCCTGAAGAAACAGGAGATAATGATAATATTAGAGCAAAAAGATACATTGCAAAAACCACTATTAATTGTGCAATAACACACGGAGCTTCAGATGCTCTTGGTTCTCTGGAGGTGGGCAAATACGCAGATTTGGTAATGTATCCAACAGCGTTCTTTGCTGCCAAGCCGAAAATGATAATTAAAGGAGGATTTATCGCTTGGTCAATAATGGGAGATCCAAATGCTTCTATACCAACTCCAGAACCTGTTTACTATAGACCAATGTTTGGAGCATTAGGTAAAGCAGTAAAGCGAACATCTATGACTTTTACCTCAAAAGCAGCAGTCAATCTGGGTGTCGGAGAAAAACTTGGATTAGAAAAAACTCTCTTTCCTGTTCATAATTGTAGAAATATTGGAAAGAATGATATGGTCTGGAATAACAAAACTCCTGAAATTACCATTGATCCAGAGACATATGAAGTTAAATTGGATGGAAAGATTGCAACTGTTGATCCAGCAAAGGAATTATCATTAGCCCAAAGATACTTTATGGCCTAGAGATAAACAATCAACCAAAATAAAATTTTTTTCTTTTTATTTATTTCATTGTTTTATTGTTATTTAGATATATACCCTTGTAGAGAATTATAACTATGTCTAGTCATAATCATGGAGTCTGGAGACCTATAGCTGAAAATGTTGAATTTAATGCTTTGGAATCGAATTCTCAGGCAGTAATGGCAGTTGTAGATACAGTAAGAACCACTTTGGGTCCAAAAGGTTTGGATAAACTCTTAATTGATCAAGCGATGAATAGGCATGTTTCCAATGATGGTGTAACCATTCTTCTTTCTTTAAAGGCAATTCATCCTGTGGCAAGAATGATTGTAGAGATTGCGGAAAGACAGGAACAATTAGTAGGTGATGGAACTACAACTGCAGTAGTAATGGCATCGGAAATGATAAAGGAAGGTAAAAGACTTGTTAAAGAACTAGGCGTTCATCCTACTAAAGTAGTTGAAGGGATAGAAAATGGTGTAAAACATGCGTGTAAAATTTTAGAAAAAGATGCCAAAAAAATATCTATTGAAGATAAAGAATTGGATCAAATTATAAATACATCCTTATCTTCAAAATTAGACGGTCTTAATTTATCACATCTTGTTATAAAATCAATTAGGACAGTAGGAAAAAATTCTATATATAATAATTCCTTTGATTTTGACAAATCTATCAAAGTAATTAGAAAAACTAATGTTTCTGATACCGTTTTTAACGGCATAGTTTTGGAAAGAAAACGTATGGATCTAGAAATGCCTATGCGAATACTAAAACCTAAAATTATGATCGTAAAGCTTGATTTAAAACCAGTAAAGGAATCGTGGTTGAAAGAAAATAATCGTTATGAGGAAATTTTGAATATGGAAAACGATCGATTATTAAAATCTAAAAGAATTGTAGATGAAATTATCGCCACTGGTGCCAATACTCTTTTAATATCCTCTCCTGAGATAGACGAAGTTATAGAGAATCTCCTAGTTGCAAAAAATATATTTGCAACAAGAATATCTTCTGAAGAAATAGAATTTTTATCTCGATATATTAGTGCAAAACCTGTAAGAATGGTAGAAGATCTCAAAAATGATGGGATTCTTGGAATTGCTGATTCAATATATGAAGATGAAGATACCGGTCTTATATATATTGAAAATGGCTCAGGCAAAAATATAGTTACAATTATAGTTTCTGGAACAACTAGAGAAACTTCTCTTGAAAGATGGAGATCTGTTATAGATGGTGTGAATGCTGCTGAAGCTGCCTTGAATAGAGGAATAGTTGCTGGAGGGGGGGCAGCAGAGATACATGTAATTGAAAAGTTAAAGAGTTTAAGATTAAAAGGATTGGAACAGGTCGGCCTTGATGTGGTAGCATCTGCATTGGAAAGTATAATGCGCCAGATCCTTACTAATGCGGGATTCAATGGTTTAGAAAAAGTAATGGCCGCAAAGGCATCAAAGCCAAATATTGGAATAGATATTGATACAGGTGAGTTGGTAGATATGTATGAAAAAGGAATTCTTGATCCTCTATTGGTAAAATTAATGGCTCTGGAAGCAGCTGGAGAAATTTCAAAATCGGTCTTAAGGATAGATAGGAATCTGGCTGCAGAAGATTTAAGTCAACAAAGTGTATCGGAAATAAAAAGATAAGATGAAGTAATATGCAAATCCGTCATTGTGTTGAAGAAAATAATGTAGATGACAATTTGATCATCAAAAATCCTAGAGAAATTAGACATGTAATAGTACAAGGAGGAAAGATAAAACAAATGTCAGGATTTATTGATCCTACTTCTCATCTTAATCTTGACTATTCTTTACATCGTATAACCAAATGCATTATAGCCAAAAAATTTGAGATAGGATCTGAATTGCTTTTTACTAATTCTGGATTTGTCTTTGCTATGGTAACTAAATCTCATTTTGAACATTATGGATACGTGGATTATACAAAAAATCTTACAAATATGATAGACAAGGTGAATGAATTAAGAAAATCTAAATCCATTTATACAAGTAAATGAAAAAATGTGATGGATGGAGAGAAAAAAAAGGGAAGTAAAATAATAATATGATAACTGTTAATCAAATTTTAGGTAATATCAATAAAAATTCAGCTCTAAAGAAAAAATATGAAGAAATGGTAAAAAATAATAATTGTGAAAAGGTTGTAATAAATAGATTAGAATCGCAAAAATTAAGAATGCGAAAAAATACAGATAAGAAAACCGATGTTATCTTTATGTTTGAACATGCTCCTCATTTCAGAAATGGTGATGTAATTTTTCTTGATGCAGAAAAAATGATATTGCTGACTCTTGAACCTGAGCTGGTGGCAATAATCACTATCACAAATTCCCTGAACAAAGACGATTCTTTTCCTCTCTCTGTTAAGATTGGACATAATCTTGGAAATTTACATAGACCTATAAAGGTAACAAAAAATCAAATAATTTTTCCAATACAGGCTGAAACTGAACTGGAAATGCTAAAAAAAATGTTTTCATCATTTAATAAATTCCTTGACATTAAAACAGATACGATGATTTTTGAACCCGATGAAGGAGCTGATATCCATGAACACTAAAATTAGTAAAAAAATGGACAATACTGATAATAATAGTAAAATTTATGAGAGTTCTCCTTCTGCTTCTTCTGCTTCTTCTGCTTCTTCTGCTTCTTCTGCTTCTTCTGCTTCTGAAACTGAAGTATCTTCACTTGTAGAAGAAATCAGTATGCTTCAGCTTGGTGATTCATTCTTTCCTACTGGAATGTATACTACATCAAGTGGACTAGAAACATTATTTTATGATAAAAGAATTAAGACTAGAAAAGAGATTTTTGAATTTATAACAGTTTATTTAACATATCAAATAGGACCTGCCGATTGTGCGGCACTTTCAAATGCCTATGAATTCTCTAAAGAAGGAAATCTAACTAAAATAATAGAAATAGATCAGATTCTATTTTCAATGAAATTGATAAAAGAGATTCGTGATGCTTCTACAAGATCTGGAACTCAACTTTTGAATTGTTTATTGAGTTTCATCAAAAACAATGATTTAATTTCTTCGTATTATAGTTCAATAAAGAATAAGACTGCAAATGGTGTCTATCCTGTTGCCTTAGCAGTAGCATCGAATGGTTTAGGGATAAAAAAGGAGCGAGCATGCCTTATTTTGCTATATGGATTTACAGTTAGTATCGTAGGTGCTGCATTGAGACTTGGAATTCTACAGCATCTTGAAGGGCAACAAATTATTCATGAACTAAAACCAATTATGACATTAGTTATAAATAACAATATAAATAGACATTACTCTCATTTATGGCAATTTAGCCCTGGAATAGATCTTGTACAAATGAAACATGAAAGAATGGATTCAAAAATGTTTATTACATAAAAATACTGTTTATTATCTTGATATGACATTTAAAAGAATTCCAAGAATCGGTATTGGTGGCCCAGTAGGATCTGGTAAGACAATGTTAATAGAACAATTTGTTCCTCTATTAAGTCAAAAGGGGTACAAGATAGCAATTGTCTCCAATGATGTAGTATCAAAAGAAGATGCCGATAGAATGAGAAGAAATCTGGCATCAGAAAGGGGACTCATGCCTGAAAGTCTAGTAATTGGATTGGCTACAGGTGGTTGTCCACATACTGCAGTCAGAGAAGATCCATCAATGAATCTATCTGTAGTTGAAGATATAGAGTCAGCTCATAATCAAGAATTGGATTTAATAATTATTGAAAGTGGTGGAGATAATATAACCACTACATTTAGTCCTGCCCTTGCTGATTATTTTATCTATATTATTGATGTTGCCGGTGGTGATAAATATCCAAGAAAACGTGGCCTTGGGATAGAAAATTGTGACCTTTTGTTAATTAATAAAATTGATCTAGCACCACATGTAGGTGCAGATCTCCAGATAATGGAAAGAGATGCTAAATTAATAAGAAAAGGTAAACCTTTTGTTTTTGTAAACTGTAAAACTGGAGAGGGAATTAAGGAAGTAGCAGAACATATAATAAAAGATGTTTTATTTGATTTACCACCAAAAACCTCAATCGAACAACTAACTTGAAAGATCTGAAATATTTTATTCCAGATGATATTCCACAAGAAGTACTATCTTATGAAGCAGATCTCAGTCAACTAGGTGTAGGAAAAGCAGGAAAATTAGGAGCCATATTTTTATTACTAGAGAAAAATGACCGAATAAATAAAACTGTTATAAAGGAGCAATTTTCAAAGGTTCCTTTATTTACTCAACGAGCTCTGTATCTTGAAGAAAGTCTTCCTTCTATGGCCTATATCTATATAATATCTCCATCTGGAGGAGTGCTTCAAGGAGATAGATATAGAATTGATATAAATCTTAGTAAAAATGCAATAGCTCATATAACTACACAAGGAGCAACAAGGCTCTATAGAATGAATAAAAATTTTGCAACACAGATTTTAAATATAACATTAGACAGTAATTGCTATTTTGAATATGTTCCAGATCAAATCATACCTTATAGAGACTCACGATTCTACCAATCTGTAAATCTTAATTTAGATGATACGGCAACCATGATATATTCTGAAACTATTGTTCCAGGTCGAATGGCTATGGGGGAATATTTTGATTATGATGTATGCTATTTAAAGACTGTAGCCAAAAGCCATAATGGATCATTAAAATTTATTGATACAGCATTGTTGGAACCCAAAAGAAATAAACTAAAAAGATTTGGGATTCTTGAAGAATTCAATATGTTATCAAATATGTATATATTAACTCTATCTAAATATATTGGTATTCTAACTGAAAGGATTAGTGGAGATTTAATACATTATGAGAAGGTTGTAGGAGGATGTTCAGTATTACCAAATAATTCTGGAATAGTAGTACGAATACTTGGTAACACAATTGATAATATAAAGGAAGTAATTCATGATATACTTAGAATCTGCCGACAAGAAATTATAGGAGCCGAATTTAGCGGTATTAGAAAAAACTAAATTTTTCTTTTCTTCTTTTTTAAACCTTTAGATTATGTAATGAATTTAAAAAAAATTTTGTGTACTAAATATTTAGTCTGCTAATTATCGTGATATTGTCCAGAATTCTATAATTTTAACTTTGTGATTCACATTTTCTTTATGAATATCAGCATCAATTCTATTATCAAAAACTTTATCACATTCCTGACACCATGAAGTTTGTTTCCTTCTGCTTTTATCTAATGCATTCAAATGATATAGTAGGGCATTAATATTAAATAAATGATTTGTTATTTCTGCTTTGTTGAATACATGTAAAAGTCTTTCTTGTTATCCATTCTCTTGTCCAACTGGCTAACCCCTTGTTGCGCGTGACCTTTCTACGATAAGGTCTTGCTTGTTGAATGGGGATTTGTATTAGCTGCTGTGTATGTGAGCCATAAAGAGCTCTGATAGATGTTTGCAGCTTTGTCTGGCTGGTTGGTTACTGGTAATAGTATCACAATAAAAAGAAAAGGAGGTGAAAGAGAGAATAACAACAAGAATAGAACCAAAAAATAAAGATTACTATATTGCAGTAGACATTGGAAAGAAAAATTGTGTTGTATGTATAACAGATAAAGATGGTTCTATAATAGAAGAAACAAAATATGATAATACGCTACAGGAAGCAGAAAGATTTGCTTCTCATTTGGATAAAATATATTGTTACAGAAAATGTCATGCAGTTTGTGAATCAACAGCCAATATGTGGATCAAGACATATGAAGCATTTGAGAAACATGGAATAGATATCAAACTGGCAAATCCTCTGAAGACAAAAGCAATAGCAGAAGCAAGGATAAAGACAGATAAACTGGATGCACAAACATTAGCACATCTACTACGATCTAATTTGATTGCAGAATCATATATCGCTCCAAACAAGATAAGAGAAGATAGATCTTTACTACGACTGAGAATAAACCTGGTATCTGATAGAACCAGAGTGATGAATAGAGTACATTCCTTACTGGATAAATATGACCTGAAATGCAGATACGAATCACATATTTGGTGTAAATGGTATCAAATGGCTAAAGAGTGTAGAACTGAAAGGTAAATGACCAGATTCAACTTGCTAACTACATTCACGATATTGAATTTCTAAATTCTGAAATTACACAGATTGAAAAACAGATATCTGTTGTTGAAGCATCCAATAACGAAAACGTAAGGATACTGATGAGTATGACAGGAATAGACTGTTTTTTTCTGCAATGCTGATTGCTTCTGAAATAGGAGAAATATCTAGATTCAGTACTGCAGATAAACTTGTTTCATGGTGTGGATTGTGTCCAACGGTACATCAATCTGGTACTTCATTATATATATGGGTAGAATGAAAAAAGATGGAAATAAAAAGATAAACTGGATTATGATACAGGCTGCAAATACTGCATCAAGAACAGATAATGACAGACTAAAGAAATACTATAAAAAGATAGCAAAAAGACATGGACACCAGGTAGCAATAACACATATGTAGCAAACAAGATGGTTAGGATAATCTGGTCTATGCTAACATACAAACAACTGTACAATGAAAGGAAAAAGGAACTGTATGAGACAAAACTTAAGAGGATGCAGAAGTAACGTAAGGTGATACATTCCTGTATCATACTGACAGATAAAGTATATCAAACATGACACAGCAGTGATATTTGGATAAAGGAATACGTTCAGTGGAGACTTTTACATAGATGCGCATCTATGAAAATCGATAATATGATACAAGATTTTGATAGGAACAAATTGTCAATATTGATTCTCCATATAACTGAAGATTCACTTTTTTAATCAAAATTGACGAAAATCATAGTTGTGCAACAAAGCAGTTATTTCAAATAGATTGAGATATTCATAAATTAAAATTTTATTACAAGGTTTATAAATTATAAATTTTGACATTTTGATTAGTTTTTTTGATATTATGATAATTATTGTTTATCTTTAAATCATTAATAGCAAATTATTTCAATATATATAATAATGTATATTTGGAGAGGTATTTATAATTGGAAAATCCATTTAAGCATCTAAAAAAAAGCCCAAATGAGTCAAAAGCGGAGACAACACTCATGATGTTACCATCAGATGCTAATCCAAAAGGGAATGTTTTTGGAGGTGTTATCTTAAAACATGTGGATCTTACCGCTGGTATAGTTGCTAAAAGACATGCTAATCAATCAAATGTTGTTACTGCAAGTATCGATAGAATGACTTTTATTAAGCCAATTTTTATTAGCAATGCTTTGATTCTTGAAGCAAGGATAAATTATGTCAAACGTTCTTCTATGGAAATTGAGGTCAATATTTTTGCAGAAGACCTTGACTATAACATAAGAGTTCATGCAGGAAGAGCATATGTTACCATGGTTTCAATAGATAAATATGGAAAATCTATGGAGGTTCCTCGACTTTTATTAGAAACAGAAGAGGATCATCAAAGATTTAAAGAAGGTGAAGCTAGAATGTTAGCTCGGCTTAGAGAAGCAGGAAAACTTTAATTAATTCATCTCAAGAAAGAGTTTAATCCTTTATAATTATTTAATTTATTGTATTATTTTATTTTTATTGTCTATCAAAAATACTCAATTCTTGTTCAATTCTTATATGAGAATATGAATAATCATATATAATAATTCCCTGAAATTTTTTATAATACTTATGAAATATAATTAAGAATATGGTATATTATGATAATATGAAGACGAAGAAAATAATTTTTATTGGGAGCATTTTCATTATTGCTTCAGTTATTGTGATTTCAGCAATCGGTAATTATAGTTCAGCATATGCTCAAGGAAATATAGATTTTACAGCTACACTTTCTGGAAAAGAAGTAGTACCACCAGTTAAAACTGACGGAACAGGAGTAGCAAATTTTGAAGTATCACAAAGTTCTCTAAATTATCAAATTAATGCATTAAATGCAGGTAAAATTACCACAGTTCAGATTCATAGTGGCGCAGTTGGAACAAATGGTGATGTTTTGATTACATTGTATAAATCGAAAGGTAATGATGCAAAGTTATTTGATGATTTCCCAAAACTTCGTGATCTTTCTCCAAAATTTTCTGATATTTCTTCAACCACACAAAGATCTAGTTCTTTCTCTGCTAGTGGTAATGTTCACGCTTCAGATTTAACTGGTCCATTGGCTGGTAAAACAATTAATGATCTAGTGTCAGCAATGCAAAGTGGCAACACATATGTAAATGTTAATACAGAAGAGCATCCAAAGGGTGAGCTCCGGGGACAAATAATAGAAGCAAATGAAGGTTAAGGATTCATAGCATTCAAAATTGTAATTTATTAAAATACTGTTATGAAAGCTTATAATAAATAGCAATTTTATTAGAAAAGCAGATAAAAAAGCACTATTTTTTAATTTTATTTTTATTATAGGTTATTGCCGATAATACAAGTCCTAACAAATATGATGTTTTAGAATATATAAAAAAGAATGGATAGAGCAGAGGAGAATAGTTATAGATGGATAGTATGAATATTAGAAATCCTATACAAATAAAATAAAAACTTTAGTTGATACAAGTGTTTAAATAATTTATAATGAAATGTTTTAAACTATTAAACGAGACTTGTAGAAGCATGGCTATAAAAAAATTAATTGAACATTTTGAAACAAAATAATCTTGGCCCTTGAAGTATAAATTTCAAAAAGCAAAACAAGAAGATTAATTAATTGAGGCTGCGTCATAATTATTCCATTTTCATAACGAATAAAGCTAGTTTATTGGTGTATATGATGTTTTGGTGAAATACCATACAGACCAACAAATTAGCACACAGCAGGAGAGAAGAGATCAACTTCTATTCTAATTAGCATTTTGTATTTGATTGTTGTTTGATTCATTGGCCACTTAATAATAATAATAAAACAAGAAGACGTGGGAGACCCCATACGTCTATTCTCCTATAGTGTTATCCTGAGATGTTTTGTTGTTCGTATATGGTTTAGATTGGATTCCAATAGATCATTGCACGAATACATTGCAATGGATCTACCCTATAACAGAGAAAGATAAGGAAGGCATGTGGACTATCCACAGAGTACCTATAGTAGAAGGACATTTGACAGCAGACGTCTTGTCATAATATCTCCAGGAGATATTAAAAACAGAGAATTACTACAATGGGTGAACTTTTTTTTATTTGTGATAAAATAGTTGATCCATCTATATTGTTTCAACAGATATACTCTTATCCTTTTCAAGGCTAAAGGTTCTGTCTGGCATAAATCCTCTATGACTAATGGAGTAGTACCACGCTCTGCTGGTATTGATACAGTAGATGCAAGATGGTGAGGATTTAGCCATACAAATGGATGGTTGGATATTTGTGGATACAAATTACATTTGATATCAAGTACTATTGGTTCTTCTGTTATTGTACTTTTGACAGCTGATTTTTTACAACTGCAAATATACCGGACAACCAGAGATGTACACAGTAGGTTAATAGCAAGTCTACTACCTGTTACAATAACAAGAGAAACATCCTATGTTTCTGCGGATCATGAATACGATGATGATCATGAACTGTTGTATGATCTCAGCACAGATATGGGATTTCAGTTGTTGGTATGTCCAGTACAGAGATATGAAAATACTACTGCTGCTGACAGGATAAAATTGGTTGAAATTTATGAATCTAAAGTTGGACAGGCTATCTATTCATTGAGAGGTAAATCAATTGAACCGTTGATAGAACATATCAAATCTGTTTTTAGAATTGATCCATTACCTGTACGAGGATACGATAGAGCTTGTGCAATAGTATTATTGTCAGTACTGCTATTATATCAGATATACTTGTCTATTATAACTGTAAAACTAACAAAGATAATCCAAGAACAATCAAATACATGCTAGGTACATAACAACGATTGATTACATTCTATTGGTTAGTAGTGGAATAATATATTTGTATATTGAATTATTATGACCCAGTCTCAACTATTTTATTTGGAGAAAGACTATGAAAATTTGTCAATAGCGTAGGATGTGTTTTATAGAATATGTTTTATTTTTAAATTAAATAAAAATCTTATTGTACTTGCGAAAAAAATCAAGACAGTCACACAATTATCAATATCGCTTTATCGACGCTTTTACGTCAATCACTAACTAACCGGATCAGCAATCACTATAACTTTTTATGTCATAACAGTCACAAACGTTATCACTGTTTATACAATCGCTATTAATTGTGTAGACTATCAACCCTCAATCAATCAATCACTATATTATTTCTCTTTTGCTGTCAAAATCATTATCACAATTGTGTCTATCGTCATAACCATCATCATCACTATCAAGATATTATCACTATAACATTGAACGATTATAGTGGACTAATCTAGTAGATAGATAGATTTTCCTACCATTGAAGAATATAAAATGTAAACTATATAGTAATTGGGACCAGGTTAGAAATAAAAATACCATTATATTATTTTTAATATATAAATAAGCTAATACACTCTATATCAAAGATGATGTAGTGGTGAAAAACTTTTTCATCAACGCCACCAACAAATTAACAAGATAGCAATACAAGAATTTAGTAATATAGCAGTAGTAGTAAGTCAAGTGTCATTATGAATGTCATAACACCATCATCCAAACATTCCGTCTACATATTCAAGAATTTAGTTATTTTAGTTAAATGATATGACATGTAACAAGACATTTTACTTAGTTGGTTTGTAGGTTAGTCTTCCGCACTCGCCGCGTTTTAATCGAACTATTATAGGATTGAAAGCAGGGAGCTCCTATGGGGAAAAGCAATGCTGACAAAAGGTTTTAATCGAACTATTATAGGATTGAAAGAGTGATAGAGATAACGCATATACGGTGATTGTGATATGAGGGGAAAGTGTTATACCAACTAGCCTATGTTTTCTAATTATCAATTTTAGCAAGCAAATAGTTTCTCATATCAAGATTGAATCTTTTTGTTCTAAAATATGTGGATATTTTATTTCTCAAATCTGTAAAAGATGAATAATACTGTAAGACAAGAGGATCATTTTTGGCTATATGCCATATCCCTTCCAGTATCATAAATTCTGGAGATGCTGTTGGAAGATATATCGGAATAAGATCATTTTTGTGTTTATTAAAATATTCCAGTACCTTTTTTGATCTGTAATGCTATTGTTTTGCCTTATCCAGGAACAGATAGCATTTGGAAATTTTCTATGAATCTGTTTCAGATAGTCTAAAAATGTGGTTGCATTGAACCAATCATACTGCCTTAACAGTTGTTTTCCTTCAAGGCTTGTGGCACCAAATAAAACTGACTCTTGATAAGATCCAGTGATTCTTACAACTGGTCTTTCGTCTTTTCTTATCCATACTCTTCTGACAAGTGAGTCATAGAAGAAGAATGATTCATCTAATGATACAGCAGTAAATTCATCTTTTATATTATCCAGCATCTTTCTTGCTCTTTTTTAAAACGTTCTTTCTCTTCTTTTGATGCAGTATTTACATGTACTCTTCTTGGTACCTTCTGTTTGAATCCCCATTTGTGCATAAGTCGGTATATATGTGAGTGTAATGGTATCTTATTCCACCACTCTTTTTCTGACAATTAGATCTTCTACCTGCTGTTTTGTAGTCCATCCCTGTTTGCTGGATGCTAACTCGTTTTTTATCTTGTATATTATCTCTTTTGGTATGTCTGGGGGTCTACCGCTTTTTGATCTATCTCTTAATCCTTCTATTCCTTCTTCTCTCTGTATCTCTTTAACCAGTACAATGCCCATGGTCTACTTCTATGTGTAGTTCATCAGCTGCGTAAGCAGGAATGACATTTTTATTTTCTACCTTTATTACAAGTAGCATTCTTTCCTTTACCTTGAGATTAGTTTCCTTCTTGTATAATCTAATCAATTCATTTTTGGAATACTTCACATTAGTTTGACATTAAACGCAATAAGTAGGATGACAAATAGCTTTTACTGTTTATAAGATATGATAATAATAAAATCTGATTAGAAAATATAGGCTAATTGGTATAACAATATCGTACATGGTGATTGTGATAGAGACGACTGATCGTCTATAAAATGATAGTGATAGTAGCTAATATCTATACTTTTTAGGTTAGTACAATAACATTTTAGTAATATTTTAAAGTAAATCATATTTGTCAAAACGCTACCAGCACAATGTACAGATGTTTAACGTTTATACACATACTAAGTCAGTGTCCTGATGGATGTCACGTCTTTTTGACTATCAGGTCTAAATTCTTGAATAGGTAAAGCTTAAGGTATTTAGAATACCATAATTATATGTACCGTGGTTCTACTAAACTCAACCTCTCACTACCGGACAGAAGAACAGTCTAAAATCATTGATGAAAAATACTACTACAGATAAGAGAGACATTATCGCAGATTAATGGCAATACTCCAGCAGAGAAGAGCAATGGTAGAACTTTTGAAGATATATATAGCAAAGGAATATGATGTCCATCAGGACACTTGACTTAGTATGTGTATAAACATTAAAACGTCTGTACATTGTGTTGGTAGCGTTTTGGCAAATATGATTTACTTTAAAACATTATTAAAATATTTGTGTACCTGATGTAAAAAGTATAGATAATTGTGTCTATCATGACTTATCACAATCACTTTATAGACGATCAGTCGTCTATCACAATCACTTTATAGACGATCAGTCGTCTCTATCGCAATCACTTTATAGACGATCAGTCGTCTATCACTATCATTTTATAGACGATCAGTCGTCTCTATCGCAATCACCATGTACCGATATTGTTAACACTTTCCCCTCATATCACAATCACCGTATATGCGTTATCTCTATCACTCTTTCAATCCTATAATAGTTCGATTAAAACCTTTTGTCAGCATTGCTTTTCCCATAGGAGCTCCCTGCTTTCAATCCTATAATAGTTCGATTAAAACGCGGCGAGTGCGGAAGATTAACCTACAAACCAACTAAGTAAAATGTCTTGTTACATGTCATATCATTTAACTAAAATAACTAAATTCTTGAATATGTAGACGGAATGTTTGGATGATGGTGTTATGACATTCATAATGACACTTGACTTATCAGCCAATCTCTTTTAGACATATGTTATTATAATCTGAGATTTATTTATAGTATTATAAACTCCATTAAACTTGTTATTCATTGAATTATGACCCAGACTCAATTAATTAATTAAATCTAGAAATCTTTATTGTTCTGAATCTAATCTTAAAATAGGAAGGGATAGTATTATTATAATAATTCCAGCACATAACCATGCTATCTTGTAACTAAATTGGCTAACAGTAAATGAAAATATAATTGGAATCCAAAAGGAACCAAATAATGATATACCATTAACATAACCAACTGAAAGAGTCTGATATTCTTGAATAATTTTTTTCGATTGTCTTGCTCTTGCATATACTACAACAAATCCAATTGATAAAAATATTCCAGAGGTAATTAATGCTATTATTATTATATAGATTGAGCTAATTGAAATTGACATAATACTTAAAGCAGATATCATTGCAGAGATAAACAAAAGTTTCTTTGCATTTTTAAATTTGTCATACATTTTACCTGATAATGGTGATATAATTATTCCTATTATTAGACTTAAACTTCCAAACAAACCAGCATAAATTGGATCTATATGTAACTCTTCAATTAGATATAAAACAATAAAAGTTAATGTAAGACTAGCTCCGGTTTGATAGCCTAACAAAGTAATTCCAAGTAATATTAGTGATTTATTAAATAATACATCCTTTAATTCCTTAAATCTAATTTTGAAATCTCTTTTATTATCTTCTTTTAGTAGTCCTATTTTCATTATTAAAACAATTGATACTCCAATTATTCCTCCAATAATAATTGAGAACCTCCAACCTGTAATTTCTGTTAGTGCAACCCAACCAAAAATACCCAAAAGTGCTCCAATTGCGTGTCCAGAATTTAGTAATCCTACACCTAAACCCTCATTTTCCTTACCCAAGTAGTTTGAGATAAGTGTAACACTTGCGCCAAAAAAGAATGCCATTCCAATGCCTACTAAAAATCTGGCAATAGTGATTTGTATTGCATCTTGAGAGAATCCTGAAATAATTGCTATAATGGAAGATAATAATATTCCAATCATGCTAAGCCGTTTTGGCCCATATTTTGCAACTAATATTCCTGCAGGAAGTTGAAATAACCCCACGCCAATGAGAAAACTTGTAGTAATTAAGCCGAGTGAATTTATATCTAAATTAAAGTCTAATGCAATAAAGTAGAAAATGGAAGAAATATTGAACCAATTGATAGTATATTGAATTCTAGCCAATAATAGTGTAAAAACTACTTTGGAGAAAATAATGGAAAGTTTCATGAATCAAATCAAAACCTATAATAAGAAGCAGAGATATAGTGTAATATTTTATTTTTGTTAATAAAGACAATTAGAAAGGTAGATGAAAGTGAAATGTACTATCTGAATGCATTTGAAGCAACAATAATATTTAAAATATGATTTACAATAATGAGCAAAGGATCTTCATATTATTCTTATTAGAGTATATATATTTATCAATTCTTCAATTTATATAAATAATCTTCAGTCGGTTTTCTCAATAATAAATTGAGGGGACACAAAGAATAAAAAACAAAACGATTGTACATATATATACATATGGATAAAACCTCTGACAAAAAAAATAATTTTGATAAAAGCGACCCTTTTACCTCAGGAATGGTTTTCTGGCAAAAATATATTTCAAATCTCTTTTCTGTATATACTCAATTTATTGATGATATGCAAAGAATGAATCAAATTTATCGAGAATCGGCAGAGATAACAAAGGAAATGGGGACTTCATATAAAGAATTAGCCGTAAACATAGAAAAAATGAATCGACTTTATCGAGAATCGGCAGAGATAACAGAAAAAATGAATAAATATTGGTTAGAAAATATTTGGAAGCCTTTCTTATTATATAAAGAAAAAGAACAAAATGAAGAAAAATAAGCAAAAAAAGAAAAGTGTAGTTAGAATGATATAGAATAATAAAAGAAAATATATGAATGAGCAAATTATTATGTTCTTTTTTATTTCCTCTTTTACAGATATTATTTTAAAATTTTAAATGAATTTAGCATTTTTTGAATTATATTTATATAGTCATAGTATTTATCAGGAGGAGTACCAAAAGAAAGAACATAAACTTTATTTCCATCAGAAATTATGTTATGATTCATTATTAACTTAATACTTAATGGATCAACCCCTGCGATGTACGAATAGGATACTTTTCTTGCATTGTGATTATCAATTATTATTGAATTATTTGAAATTAGCTTGAAATCTCTATATTCATTTTTGAACTGATCTAAAGCATTGTTGACATATTCATTAAAGGTAATATTTTTCTGAAGTCTATTTAAGCTGATTAGGAACTGTTCTTGAACCATATCTTGACCACCTTCAAAAGGTGATTTGATTTCTATAGTGCTAGAAATATTCTTCATTTCTGGATTATATTTTCTCTCTGTTATCTCCCAATTTGATGGATATTGTATCGAAAGATTAAGTTTTGAATTATTATAAGTTAGAAATGATTTAGGCTCATCAATTGCAAAGGCGGTTATTATGTTTTGATTGCCTAATTCCAATAAGGAAAATAATGTTATTGTAACTATTGCAATAGATAAAAGTATTATAGTTAACTTCATTATTAGCAAATAGATCAGTTCCTTATTTATAATAACTTTTCATCTTTCAATTATCAAATAAAATAATTTAATTTGCATTAATCGTAATAAATAATATTGTGAAAGAATATTTTAAAAAGCCATAGCCCTCAATTGGAGGAGCAACCACGAATGTACCATGTAGAAGGCTATAGTATGTATATATGCTTGTTTGTCTTTAAATCCACAGCACTCAAGTCAATCATAGGAATAAGTAAGTAGGTAATGAAACTGGTAAAGTATTTTATTTTAAAACTTGAACAAATTTAATCAATCAATCATTGAAAGATAGAATGACAAGGTAAAAGAAGATGATGCATTGGCTCATTTATCTGATCAATTACTAGTTTTAAGTGAAAGAATATACACAACAGTTGAAATGAAAGCAAATTATATAATAACATGGATATCTATTAATCAATTTGTGTTGTAGGTTTGAACTTAACAGTATCATCATTATATCAAATAATCATTCAAAATGATACTTGTTAGTAATCTTGAACAATATTAGTAGTGTTAATAAAAACAACAAGTTAAAAGATTTTATTAATTTAGAAATATGACAATGAAAGTTTGGATTGTATGGAATGAAAGAGAAAATAGTAATAAATCTACTAGTATAGATAAAATATTTTCTACAGAAAAAAAGCATTAGAATATATTGAAAAAGTTAAAGGAGATAATATTTCTGATAAATATATAGAAGAATTTGAAGTAGATTAAATAGTAGAAATTATTATTATTATCATAATAAGGAGAATGAATTAATATCTAGAGTTATTCTCCTTATCAGAATATTCTATTGAAATTTTACTTTACTATCATCCCATGTCGAAAAATACAATGGAGAGATTTCTATTGCTACTGATTCACCTCTTTTAGCAAGATTAACCAATTCCTTTGCCATTGGATGCTCTAAACTTCCAAGATATTTCTTCATATTCCTTTCACAAATTGGAACAATACTATCTATATCTTGAATAATGTCTACCTTTGCTTTTCCTCTTACCCCTTTATATGGAATATTTGGTTCATCTACGCAAAAATATACTATTTTATTATTTTCTAAATTCTTTTTTTTCTTTGAATATTTAGATGTTTCAATGTAGAATTTTTGATTTGATGAATCAAAATAATACCAGACAGGATGAATATTTGGTTCATTCTTTTCATCTAAACTTGCAATGTAGATATTTCTTCTTCCAGAAGTAAGAAATGATATAGTTTCATCTTCTGTCATTGGTTGACTGAAACCTGGTCCAGCATTCAATATTTTCATATTGTATTTTTTTATGATAATATAATATTAAGATGTTGAATATAGATATTAGAGACTTACTCTTTTTACGACCTAAACAGTAATCAAATCAATGAACAGTATATCATCTTACCTAACTACTGTATATTATAAAATCCATTATAAAATAAATAGGTTGAATATATTATTTGATAAGAAAAAAAGAGTATTATTAATTGTCTAGAAATGTATTTACAATTGCGCTTAACCTTTCAGGATATTGAGACATTAGTGCGTGACCACCATCTTTGAACTGTGCTAACCATGCCCCAGGAATTTTCTCTGTCAGCATCATGGAATTAACAGAGGATAAGACAAGATCATCAGTTCCTGTTACTACAAGAGTATCTTGAGATATGTCTTTTAATTGATCACATATTCCTTCCCATGAGAAAATTGCTTCTCCTTGTCGTTCAAGAATATCGATAGAAGGGAAAACAAAGGAAGCAAATTTTTCCAAGTAATCAGGATTTTGTTTTATCCAATTTGAAGTAAATAATAGAGGAACAACTCTTTTCTTTATATCATCATCAGATGCAGATAGATTTGTCGTCTGTTTGAATAATTCTGGATTTGGTGAAATTGATTGATTTCCACCACAATAAGAAGCATATATTATTAAATCATCAACTTTGTCTGGATAGTTTAATGTTAATTGCTGAGCAATCATTCCACCCATTGAATATCCCAAAACGTCAGATTTGTTAATCTTAAGAGCATCTAATAATCCTGCACTATCCTTAGCAAATTGATCGATTGTGAAATTTTTAGAACCAACAGTAGTGTTACCAATACCACGATTATCAAAAACTATGACTGTATGATTTGTAGATAATCCTTTTAAAAAAATAGGATCCCACATATACATAGATCCTGCATAACCCATAATCAATAAAATTGGATCTCCTTTACCAAAGATTTTATATGAAATATCTATATCTCCAACTTTAACTTGTTTGGATGGAATATTATCTAATTTGATTATGTTATTACTAATATTATCTGAATCTATAGTTTGTTGAGCATAAATTAAATCTAGACCATGATAGTAATTACCAATCATTGCAAAACTAAGAATACTTGTTAAAGCAATAATTACTACTACAATATTGAATTGTGAAATCATCATTATTATTTCCATTCCCAAACCTTTTCAATAGAATTTCCAGATTCATCTACTTCAGTTTCAAAAACTCCTATCTTGTTGTTCAAAAATGAAAGTTTTCCATTTGTTGAAGATGATGATGATTTATAAAATACAGAACCACGAAAACTAGCGCTTACTTGTCCTTTAGAATGTCCTATTCCATATCCTCTAAATGTTGCAGTATCTTCACCATCTTTGGTAGTTATTATTCCCTGTCCTTCAACATATGTTACATTTTTATCTACAGTAGGAATAGTCCAAAATGTTCCTAGTATTGTAATCTCAATATCTTTGAATTTTCCTTCTTCTGTTATGGAATGTTCTACTTTGTATTCATCTGCATTTAAGATTCTGGAACCCGTAAGTCTACCTTTTATTTCAAATAATAATTCTCCAAGCATAGTTAGTTGCTACTTTAATTGCTTCATATATATAAAGAAAAATATAGTTTAATTCATAAATCTGATATTATTAAGCATATTATACAAACATATAATAGAATATTGCTGCTACTGCAACTGCAAATAATATAATAATACTTTACAATTAATTGTCTATTATGAAGTTCCTGATTCGGAAGGACAAAAGATGGAAGAAATAAGAGAAATTGATTTTTAAAAAAAAATAAAATTATTCTATAAACAAATACGTTATCTGTATTGTACATATATTGTTCCTAATGACAGAAAAATCAATTTTACCTTTTGAGATAGCAGAATCTAAAGACACAGATAAAAATAAAATCTCTGCAGGATTAAAAAAGATTGAAATATTTGCCAGTCCTGAACAAGTTGATGAAATTATCTCAGAAATTGAGAGTTTAAATTTAGAGGCAACATTATATGACTCTCATGGTTATGGACACTCTAAACAAAAGATAAGGTCAGGAAAATCCGGAGGATATACTGCCACGATATCGGCGAGTCGTAAAACCATAGTAACTATAGCAGAATCTGACATTCTAGAAGAGTTAATCAAAAAACTCAAACACATAAATGATAAGAGTGAGAAAAAAATAGGTGTAATCTCTATTCAACCAGTTGATACTTTAGTACATCTATAATACATCACAGATCATCACATATATTTTTGAATCAACTTTTTACTACTTTTCTTCTAGACCTCATTTAATAAATTTCAAGTTTCTGCTACTGCAGAATGT
Organism: uncultured Nitrososphaerales archaeon; assembly: GCA_963840085.1. Classification (GTDB taxonomy): domain Archaea; phylum Thermoproteota; class Nitrososphaeria; order Nitrososphaerales; family Nitrososphaeraceae; genus TH1177. The sequence continues at coordinate 15,224 of CAWIYT010000112.1, read as the reverse complement.
AAGAGGGAAAAAATAAAACGTAAGTTTGATAACTTTGTTTTATCTATTATGAATAGATATTTACAATAATCTAAACGAAAAAAATAGAGCATTAGTAGATCCTAAATATCATCATAAACCTATACAAAATATAATAATTAATAATGGTGCAACGTTACACCCGATTGTTCTAGAACACTGTTCTCCTATTTTTCTTTATATAGGAATCAATAAAATAAAAAGTAACGAATCAAGTTCATGTAATATGTTCTTAGAAATATTCATAATGTGGGGATGTGTCGACTTGAAAGATTGTAGTGGTGCAGGAGATTTATCCAATATTGCTTCTACTTATATAGGTATTATAATAGGAGCATTAATCGGGGGCTTTATCAGTTGGTTGATATACAATAGACAAGAGAAAATTTCCAAGACACAAGATACAATGCTAATTAGTATCAAAAAATTACAAGAAAAACGAACATGTTTTAGAAAAGGTACGAAAATTTGAACAGACTCATGACATAATATTAAACGATATTTTCACATTGGAGAAGAAAATAGATTCATTATTAGAAAGCAAATAATTTAATTTTGAAACAGTTCTTTCCACAATTTATGATAATCAAAATTATCTATAATTTTTAATTTACTAAATTTGATAAAATAATTAGAGAAAAGACAATGATTATTAAATCTATAACATTTTTTACTGCTTCATTTGTTGAGTATATAACCAATCTTTTTCTTCTTTTAGAATTTGGAATTTAATATTACAGGAGAATGAATGTCCTAGAATATCGTGTTTTGATATTCTGAAGATTCTATTTTTTTATTCATTCATTTATTTTCCAATATAAAACCTATTATTTTTTTCATCATAATAAAGGTAAACCCTATAATTTTGTAATGCAAATTGATGAAACTCTTTATCATAATACAAAGTATTTTGAATTAAATCTAAGGCATCACGCAATGGTTTTCTAGGATCTATTTTCCTTTTTTTGAATAATAGATATTGTTTCAATATGTGGTTTAATGTTTCAAGACTATTTTCTTTAGTCTCATAAGTCCTGATATCTCTTGCTTTTTCATCTGCATCCCATTTATCAATAATCATTTTTTTTCTTTTGTATTTTTTTACTTTTTTTATTATATTTATCGATTTACTGATTTATACTCATAGTGGTAACAGTTGTTGTTGTTACTCTTGTTTTTGTTGCTGTTGTTCTTTAACTGCTTTAATCATAGTATTATATAAGCAAAATTTTCAAAAAAGAGAAGAGAATATACAAATCATGCTTAAATAGATTTTACGTTTAATCTATACTCTAGAATGTTTAAAAAATCCATAGCCATAATCGATGATGATCCAGATTTATTAAATATATTTAGCGAGGCTTTAAAGATAAGTGGCTATGATGTTTCTAGTTTTACTGACCCAGTTTTGGCATATGAGCATATCAAGGAAAACCCAAATAAATATTCATTAGTAATTGTCGATGAGAAAATATCCAACATAAATGGATTATTTCGTAGTACCAAACTCTTAGAAATAAATCCAAAACTAAATGTAATACTATTGAGCAATTTCAAGGATTTCAAATATAATTATAAATTTAACATTCTCAAAAAGCGTGTATCTATATTTAAATTAATCAGCGCAGTAAATGAAAGTATATCAAAATCTATTTCTCATGATGACAAACTCTAATTGTTTATAATTTAAAAATTGATAAAAGCCATAGCCGACTACTAATGAAAAGTAAATTTTTCCGATATGCAAAGAGGCGACTATAGGAGTACGAATGGTGTTACTGTCTACTATAAGCAAATAGCACAATAAAAAGGAATTTTTTATTGATATGGTTATTTTATTTTATCCGCGTATTCTCATTCTTTTTCTTTCTCTTTTCTATTATTTGTAAGAAGAGATTCTTTAAACCTAAGCCCATATTAATATAATAGTAAAATTTGTATAAGAATTTTTGTTTTGCCTATATGGTTTTAGCGGCTGTGAAGTGATACTTATTTATCAACTTGTATGAGATGAATTATTTGAAATACTAGCCAAAATTGAATTAGATTAAATTATAAACTTAAAGCTATAGTCCTCTATGAGTAAATCAAGAAGAAGTAGAAATGATTTAGTTGTAGAAGGCTATGGCTATAGTGGCAACTATTCTATCTATTTTAAATTAATATATATCCATAATAAAATATAAAATAATTTAAGATAAATTATTGGTAAAAGAGATATCACAAGCCATAGCCCTTTCTACATAGTGGGCAACTACATTATCCCGAAGGTTATGGCTATAGGATGTAATTAGATGATTTTTATTCTATAGTTGTAATATATAATCAACAATTATTTGGTAATTTAACACAAATTATTTTATTAGTAATAATAAAAGCCATAGCCTATGAGTACAACCGACAGAGGTGGTGGCTATGGCTTTCGATTGGATTAATTTGTTTATGTTTCTATTACTATATACTAGTACTAATAATTATTTAATAATTAGATATAATTTATTAGTAAAAGAAACCATAGTCCTCTTTACAAAGAAATAGTCGCATGATTAATAATAAAGGCTATATTTCTTTATAGTAACTTTTCTTACAATTATTAATTTCCTTTAATTCCCTGAGCAACAAGTATAGAATAACATCCAAGACCGCATTTTTCACATATAGGTTTTAATCCTTTATTGTTTGCACTTCCAATGCAACAAGGCTGCTTTACTCTTCCCATATGATCTAGCGAAAGTATTGCCCATGAAGTCCATACAACCCTCGGTTCGAAAGACCAATCTAAAAAAGGAAAAAGCTATAAGCTCTGTACTTCCTATACAAAATAGAAAACAAGAAACAGAAATGCGAGACCTTTATAATAGAAAACAAAAATTAGCACATTGGATACTCAAAGCGAAAACGGAATTAGACGAACCTGATAGAACTGATGTTTTCCAATTTATTGAATATATGCAAGAAAAGGATAATAGTATTCTCTGGATTGTTAGATGCATAACAGCACTCCTATACATAAGAAGACAAATTGATAAACCATTTATTGATTGGAAGAAAGAAGATATCAAAGCTCTCTTTGTATGGATGGATAATAAAAACTACAAAGCATCAACTCATGAGAAATTTAGAAAAATTCTAAAAATATTTTACAAAGTTGTATTTGGAAAAAATGAGTTTCATCCTGATTGTGTGAGCTGGTTCTCAACTCAAGTAGGCAAAGAAAAGAAAAGTCAAGAAAGAGATTTAGATATTGCAGAGTATCTTGAAGAAAATGAAGTTCCTATTTTAATAGATGCAGCACCAACAATTCAAAAAAAAAGCATTTCTCGCGTGTATGTACGAATCAGGGGCTCGTCCAGAAGAATTTCTGAGATTAACAAATATAGATATAAAAATAGATACCAATGGAGCAATATTATTTTTAAGAGGAAAAACTGGAGAAAGAAGAGTTAGAATTGTTTCATTTGCTAAAATGTTACAACAATGGCTGGAAATACATCCATTAAAAGACAAACATCAATTTCCGTTATGGATTAGTCAAGCAACTAATTACATGAATGATTCTTTAGGATTAAGAGGAGCTCAAAAAATAATTGAAGAAGCATTATTGAAAGCTAATTTGGATAAGCATAAACGCTTGTACTTGTTAAGACACAGCAGGGCTACTCATCTTTGCAAACATTTGACAGAAGCACAAATGTGTGTTTTCTTTGGGTGGGCTATTGGGACAAAAGTAGTAAGACGTTATATACACTTATCTGGTAAAGACTTGGATAATACGTTGTTAGCAATAGGTGAAGGTAGGCAAATTCAACAGGACGATTATCTACTTAAAACTATAAAATGTAATAGATGTTCAGAAATATTAAGTCCAACACAACAATTTTGTAGTCGATGCGGTTTATCTTCTGATTTAACTCAACAATATAATACGGAAAATAAAATAATTAAGGAAAATCATGAACTCAGACAACAGGTCCAATCTGTAAGAGAAGAAATGAATAACAAACTAAATGATATAATGAGTTTGATTCAACAAAATCCAAAATTATCTTATGTAAAACCAGAAATTCTAGAAAAGATAAATGAAAACTAATTTCGAGATAATTAAAAGCCAATTAATTTTGTTTATGACGTATTCATTTAGAGATTAGAAGCCCCCTGCTATTGAATTCATCAAGTAAATCCTGTGCTGATTTCTGTTCATCTTTTAAATATTGTAGTAAAATTATTATCATTTTATTTTGATAATCTCTAAAAATAGAGAGAAATTTTTCTTTATCGTCTTCTTTTAAATATTTGGAAAAGTATGCTAAATAATGGGTAACTTCAGCAGAATATCTTTTGACAATCCAATAGTTTATCCAACCATTATTGTTACTGTTTATATTTAAATCGAAATATTTATCATCAAGCCAAATTTGGCTTTCTAGTTCTATTGCAATAGTTATTAGTATATCCACATCATAATATCGTAAATAATGATAATTTTTCATTACATCTTTAAAAATTTCTCTAAATCTTTTATAATATAACAAAAATGGAAAATTTGAAGAATAATTTTCTGATAGATTTGATAGAACATCGGAAACATTTTTTCTATATTTCTCTCTATTTCTTAAAACTCCTTTTTGATTAAGAGGATTTTCGTTTTCATTATCATTTTTGTTATGTGTGATTTTACCTAAAATATAAAGAATTAATCCTCTTATGTTCAAGAAGTATTTTTCTATTTTTATAGATTTTTCTGCTCCTACTTTTGTTTGATGTTGAGATTTTGAAAGATTTTTACGGATTTCATATAACTCTTTGGAGATATAGTCTTTCAATGGTCTTCTATAAGTATATCCATTTTCAATAACGTCAATAGTTTCATTTTCATAATTTAAGGGCTTTAAATCTATATAGGATTTTTTAGAAATCTGTTTATCATTTAGTTCCTTTTTTTTATTTTTAGTTGTATAATTAACATCCAAAAAATATGGCCTTTTCCTATAAAATGTATTCATAAATGTGGCAAATGGTTCATCAAAACTAGATAGTGGAACATAAACTTCTGTATTATTTTTTACGTTCAAAGATAATATCTTTTTCTCATTATTTTCATTCAGAATTATTTCAGCATTATTATATCTAGTTTTTTGAATTGAAACTTGGATATGTTTAGCTTGATTTTCTATGTTTATTGTTTTATCATCATTACTTTTAGTAAATAGTGGAAGAATGTCTTTTTCTTCAAAGGAATTTCCAGCTATTCTTAAATCAATTTTAAAATTTTCTTTTATATATTTTATTACTTGTTTCTTTTGTGATTCATCATTTATGATTTCATCCCAATTAAAAAAATATGTATAATAATTGTCAACTAAATTTGGCCTTAGTTGCTTAATCATTTTATAGATATATTGATTATGTTTCTTTTTCCATTTTGTTTTATTTTTCTTTTTATCAATTGTTTCTATATCTTCTGTATTTTTATATAATCTTGTAAATTCTTTATTTATTTCATATGAAGAGATAGGTTCTGGAGAAAGTCCTATTATTTCTAATACATTTGTATAGTTTTTATTTTCAATCAATTTAGTTTGCATTGAATTGTTGGTAACACTTTTTACTGTTTTTTTCAACTATATGCAAATATATTGCACTGTAACCAAATAAATTGGTAACACATTCTACTTAATAACTAAAATTTACATAATAACATATCTATGACAAAATTAATTCGAATAACTGAATCAACATACAACGAACTAGTAAAAGATGCACATTATATCGATACTATTGACAGTATTATCCAAAGACTTTTGAAATACAAAAATTCAGGAGGAACAACTAATAATGAATGATATTTTTTTAAAATATAAAGAATATTCAACTCAAACTTGTAATGCCTTTGGATGTTATAATACTGCAACATTGAAAATTGTACTTCCAGTTGGTTCCAAATCACTTACAATAGTTGTTTGTGAAAATTGTAGAATAAAATTTGAATAATTAGAAATGATTGACAACAAAAATATTAATGTAAAAGAAACTAGGTGAAAAAATTTGTCTTATAAGGATTTAGTAGAGCTTGCAGATGATAATTATACTGAGAATGGTCTTGTAGATAATCTCTTCTTAGATTTATGTAGTGCAAAGACCGAGACTGATATTCGCGGTAGGCTAGTAAACATTTCAGTCATAATTCCTGATAAAGAAGGAGAAACAACAAGTAACAGTAAACAAATATTTTGATTACGCCATTAGGAATACTCCAAGAATCATTATTGGAAAACCAAATCATCCATTTATAATCGATAAAGAGGATATTAGACCAGATGTTATTAAAGAATTAGAAAGTTTACATCCATTTATTAGACATAACATTATCAAACAATCGGTTCTAAAAATCTTTGAAATTACAAGTCCTCATATTTGTTATTTTAGTATAGCTCCACGATTAAAAGTTGAAATAAAGGGGTTAAAAACATGAATATTGAGTCGGATTCTGATTCTATTTATTATAGAAATAAGAAAGAATATGAGGAAATTATTGCATCTACAAATTTTTTGATTGAACGATATACTTTTGCTACAATGAAAGATACTGATGAAATCTATCATTATGATTCTGATAGAGGGATTTATGTCAAGGGTGGAGAGGTTTTTATTAAAAAAGAATTGGCTGCTATGCATGCATACATTCCTTCTCATCATGTTAAGAAATAATTAACACAATAAAATCAAAAACATATACAGACAGAAAAGAATTTGATTCAAACATTGAATGGCTTGCATGTAAAGACTGTATGATAAATTTGAAAACAGGAGAAATTAAACCTCATTCACCAGATTTTATGGCAACTATACAAATTCCTGTTAGTTATCGAAATATCTTTGATTCACCAAATAATCAATTTTCATGTCCAAGAATAATGAAATTTCTCAATGAAATAGTATCCGATAAAAGAGATGTTGATACAATTCTAGATTTCATTGCTTATGCTTTATGGCAGAGAAATGAAGTATCATAAATTATTACTTTTAGAAGGAGACGGAAGAAATGGAAAAGGTACATTATGTAAAGTAATTACACGTCTTTTCGGATATGAAAACGTATCAAGTGAAAGTCTAGACCAATTGTTAAATGGACGTTTTTCATCTTCTCAGCTAAATGGAAAATTGGTAAATATCGATGCTGATATCTCAAAGGAAATATCAAAGAAACTAGGAATGTTAAAGAAATTAACTGGAAACGACCAAATAAGTGCAGAGGAAAAATTCAAAGCCTCATTTAATTTCGTAAATCATGCTAAACTCATTTTAGTTACAAATGAACTCCCAGAGATAAAAGAAGATACAATTGCAATCTTTTCAAGACTTCTAATCATTAACTTCTCCAAAACTTTTATAAAAAATGCAAATCCAAATTTGGTAGAAGAATTAACTACAGAAGAAGAATTATCTGGTTTGCTTCACATTTTGCTAAAAAGATTACCTCGAGTTTTAAAAACTGGTATTTCCTATTCAAAATCTATTGAAAGTTTAGAACAATATCAATTACGTATGAATCCTGTGAAATATTTTGCAGATACCTATTTAGAAAAGGTCTCAGAATCTAAAGTTAAAAAAGAAATTGTGTACAACAAATTCAAAGAATATTGCTACAAAAATAAAATAACACCCAAACCAGAAAATAAATTCAGTCAAGATATGAGAAAAATGGGATTTGAGTATAGACAGCTACGAGATGGAAGTAACTTTAGGTCCTACTATTGGATAAACTTGAGAATGAAAGTCTAAACCTGTCTTAAGTGTCTTAACTTTTTTCATTATTATTACTATATTATACTCTATATTATCTAATAAATTATTTATTTTATATTACGATTATCATTATTTCTATAAAAGAAATAATAGAAAAAGGTTAAGACACTTGAGACACTAATGTCAAGATTAAGCCTTGTTGCGCAACTAACTATTCCTAACAGATTTAGCTAACCTATTCTAGTCATAATACATGTGAACTGGAAGAAATACAATGAATCTCTTGTTAAACGAGGAGAGGTATTACTTGATTTTGATGTTATAGATAATTGGGATTCTGAACTAGAGAAGATGAATCAACGCAAAGAAGGCAGAAAATTCGTATATCCAGATTCATTTATCAAACTACTTGGCTACATGAGAGCATACTTTCACTTACCATATAGACAGACTGAGGGTATAGTACAATCACATGCTGCAAATACTCTACCATCAATTCCAGATTATAGCAGGATTTGTAGAAGAATAAACAGATTGGATATCAAAATAAATGATGGTTACAAATCTAGTTTACAACATGATGATTTTTTTGTAATTGCAATAGATTCTACTGGTATAAAGGTATCAAACAGAGGTGAATGGATTAGACATAAGTGGAGTGTCAAAAGAGGATATCTAAAGATACATTTAGCAGTTGACATAAAAAAGAAGAGAATTCTATCATTAATAGTAACCAGTGAACAAGTACATGATGCAAAAGTATTACCCAAATTAGTGGATGATATAACAATAAAACAGAACAAAGTAGTTGAAACTGCCATTATGGATGGTGCCTATGACAATAACAAAAATTTTCAATTTTTATCATTTAAAGGAATCAATCCAGCAATAAAGGTAAGAAAGAATGCTAGAATCAGAAAGAAGACCAATCATTACCTTAGAAACAAGACTGTAAATATGCAGAAAAATAATTTACAACAATGGAAAGATAGCGTAAGCTATGGTCAGAGATGGATTGCAGAAACTGTCTTCTCCTCTATAAAGAGAATGTTTGGAGAATATGTTACTGCTATCAGAGTTGAGAACATGATAAAAGAGATGATACTGAAAGCATCTTTGTATAACTGGTTTCAAACTATAACTATAAAATAACTATATCCTAATTAGAATGAAAAAATATTATTCAAATGAGTTAGGCAACAAAGCACAAGATTATAATAATAACCTTAATAGCGATAGTAATTATAATTTGGTTTGTTCAAACGTAAAGGGTGTAAACTATAACTTGAAGTGGGATTATAGAGTAAATACATCTTTTTCAGTTCCAAATTCTTGACTTCTGATTTAAGATTATAATAAGTTTTATTTAGGGTCTCAATATCAGTGCATGTTTTCAAAACTTTTAGTATATCTTTTCCAAATACATTATGTCGTTTCATGTAACTGTCTATTGACAGAAACGTTGGTATATCATAACTATGCTCCATATAAAATTCAAATGATTCAAACATTCGGATAGCCTTGAGATACGCCTTCCAATATCCAATAGCTAATTTAAATGGGATATCTAGCAAAACTTTAACTTCGTCAATTTGTTTCCCTTCTTTGAAAAGAATAAATGCCTGTGAACTTATAGAAGGTTTTTTTGTTCGATTCTTTTTTTCTTTGCTTTTGTTGGTTTCTAATCGTTTCTTTCTATCGTATTCTTTTGCTATTGGTTTTATATCGCGTGGAGATACATGGGCAATATGACATATCTCCCGATATGTCTTTCCTTCCTTCAATAGCCTTAAAATTAAAGCCCGTTTTTCAAATTTATTTAAAGGAATTTCGGACATTATCCACTGTATTTATAAAAAAAGAAGTACTTAAATGATAACATGTTATCAATTAGTTTCTACTGTTATCATATACATTTTACCATTCGTCAAAAATTTTACAAATAGGTTCTACATATAAAAAATAATTTTACAACTAATTTTATGACGACAGTCTTGAAAAAGGAGCAAAGCAAGTAATTTGTTTTTACTAGTCAAAACTTTAGACAGTAAAATATGTAACATTTGATTTATTAGTTTATATTAAATTGACAATTTGGAAACAAATACACTTTTACAATATATAGTTATACAACATCTTTAACCTTTGTTGTCCATACATAATTATGAGTGATTCAGAGGAAAATAGTAATCAAAATAGTAGCGAGGAATTAGAATCAGCACAAGAAAATCCTAAAGAGATAGGCTCTGCAGAATCAGACCCTTCAACTACAGAGCCAGCAGGAGAGTTACGAGAGAAAGCTGCAGAAAACACAGGTGAAGATGATTCTAAAGCACCAGCATAAACATTTTTAACATTTATTTTTTTTGTTATCAAAATTATATTCAATTCAATTAGGAGTTTTAGAGGATAATTCCAACACTATGAAATAAGTTCTCTAATTATTATTATATCATTTATTAATATCGTTATAAACTTTATTGCAATATTAACAATGAAAATATAGATGGTAGAAAAAGAATTAATCGAACAAAAAATTGGTGAAGCAATTGGTCTAGAAAAAGCAGCCCAAAAAGCTGTAGAGGAACTAAAATCAAAAGGACTATTAAAAGCAGAACATGAAAAGAAACTAGTACCTATCAAAGAGGAAGCAAATAAACAACAAAGAGAAATGGAAGAACTAATAGAAGAAATTTCAGAAAGTGAAGGATTTGACGTTGCGAATATTAATTCTGTTTCCGAAGAAACTGCTCAAAAAGTATCTAAAATTATGGAAACCTATCTAGGAGAAGAACCTGATTCACAAGAGGCTTTAGAATTCTTATGTTTAGCTGAAGGTGCTGAAGTTACTCATTATGAAGTTCTTACGTCTGTTGCAAAAAAAGTAAAAAGCAGAAAATTTGGAAATCAGGTTAGAAAGATATTGAAAGAAGAACAGAATCATTTAGAAGTATGTACAAAATTAGCAAAACAAAATGTTAGTAAAGAATAGCATGTACGATATTGCATTGTTATTAATGATGGTGGTGTAAAGATATAGTTTGAGCGAAAATAAAATAAATAATTGTCTCAAACGTGGCTCATCTTTAAACAATAGTTACTACAGTAGTAATTTTTGTTCTGGACATTGCAAAGATGCGTACATAAGACATATAGTAGGATAAATACCTAAAAAAAATTTTAATCTTTATATTAATTTTTTTCAATTTTTCTAAACTAGTAAGAAAATAAGACAAATAAATTATAATAGCTTAGTCTCTCCAATTTTTTATCTCTTTAAGAGTAGGTTTTTTGCCATTCAGGCGATATTATGCAATTGATTCTTCTCAATTTATTAATTTTAGAAATTATTTATTCAAAGGTAAAAAAAGTATTATCTATTGTTGTCTATATCTTGTTCTTGTTACCTCTGTAAATCTTGGAAAGAATCAGTATGAATATGTGATGTTACGTGTTCATTGCAATAATAAATTGAACATTGAGAACATTGATTTCTTGGCTGGTTATAGCATTGAAATTTTGTACATAGTAACCCCTTCAAGGATTCTCCCCTCCATTTATTAGCGTCGGTAATATGACTCAACATATTAAAATTTGCCACATAGTATATTTGACTTTAAATGAAGACAAGATAATGATGAATAAATTCTTTTATAGAAATTCTCATGTTGAGACAAAAAGTACTTGCTAATTGTTTCTACTATAATTTATGAAATTTGGATAGTGATTAATTGTTTTTCAATGGTAGATAATAATTCTTTTATTCGTATTGGTTTTTGTATAAATCCATCTATCTTGATACCTTCTAGCTCAGAAAAATCGATGGTGTCATATGCTGACATCAAAAAGAAACAAATAGTGGCATCAATTTTTTTGATATTCTTTAGCAGGTCAAATCCAGTCATTCCAGGCATTCGAATATCAGATATTACTAATCCATATCGGTTCCAATTTGTTTTGTAATGTTCTAATGCCTCAAGTGGATTTGTAAAACCTGTAACCTCATAATTTCTGTTTTCAAGTAAATCTTTGAATAGATTGACAATATCATAGTCATCATCCACCAATAGAATTGATTTTGACTTATAATTTATTGGCATATTTTATTTTCATCGTTTGTAGACTATTGTGAAATGGGTAATGATAACGAGTATTCAAATTTTTTATTGCCTAGAAATATAAGGTTTAATAAAAAAACATTTAGATACAATACATCTTCCATTCTTACTATATAGAGAGTTAATTCAAGTATAAATGGCTACAATTCAAAGATTTACTAGTTTCTAGCTCAATAAATCAAATATCGTCTTAATTATGGCAATTAAAACCATTGTTTATCAAATATAGATGAAATATCACATGATTTATCGTTTATAGTAGTAAGTATTTCTTATCATGACCTAATAAATTTATTGAATTACTCATCTAATAAAAGAAACAATAACATTTGGCTTATTCTATGATTTTATGTGGTCTAAACCATTATTAATATCTGAATTGTACTGTTTCTAGCCATACTCATTGACTCCCCATTTTATTTACTATGTTTCTGACGAAAATATTATATATATTAGTCCCAATATTTATTGATGTAAAATGTCTGCCCGTGCAGATAAGTCTGTTCTTGGTTTATCGGATATAGATAAGGAAATATTAAAGATTCTTCTTGTACCCAATGGTAATATAAAAACTGAAACGATAGCAACAAAATTAGGACTTCCACTTAGTACAATAAGAAGAAGACGCAGAAGATTAGAAAATGAATTTTTAAAAACTTACCATGTCTTGGATATTGAAAAATTTGGATGGAGACGTGTTGATTTTTTTATTTCCATAAAGAATGGAAAGGTAAATACTGTCGCCAATAACCTAATTGAATGTGATGAAGTAACGTACGTTGGTAAGAGCATAGGAGAACATACTATTGATTTAAGAGTTGAAACTATAGTTAAAGATAACATTTTACTTCTTGACCTACTTGAAAAAATAAAAGGTATGGATGGAGTAAATGATGTGGTATGGAGTGAAATTGTTAGTGTTGTAGGTAGAAAAATATCCATTCCATCTTCAATTATTGACAAAATTTAGTAATTACAACTAGAAATTGTTATTATAGGTCATTAATGGATATTTATGGTAATACACACCATTGTATACCATTAGTTACACCCTATCATTACTACTAATTGAATACATATGTCAAGAAAAAGACACGCCCGGAAAGAAGACGAATTAAATGAAATACATTCAACAACAACAACTAATAATGCAAAAGAAAAACGTTTCGAGGATGAAGCCATTTTACAATTAAGTAAATCAATATCTAAATTAGAGGTACAGTTAATGATAAATCTAATAACGGTGTTTGTTAATAGAGATAAAATTACTGAAAATCAAGGCGATAATTTAAAACAAAGACTACAACAAATCAAAGTGGCAATAAATGAAAGTTCATCTAACTCCAAGGAGATAGAAGTTATGCTTCAACAGTTCACTAACGAAATACTCTAGGAGTTTTGATAAATAATCATCTGACACATTCCCATACATGGACGGTTTCACACCTTTCTTTTAATATTATATATTAAAAACTTGCTTTGGACTTGTAATACTAATAAAAGATAATACCACTAAATATCAATGGTAAATACTAATAGAATTATTTCATCTACTACTATTGTTGTTGCTTTAATCGCAATTATAATGGTAGTTACTAGTAGTGTAGTGGTGGCGGACAGTTCTTTACTTTTAGCGATATAGTATATGGTCAGTCTAGTACGAATACTACTACAAAAGGTAATACATCAAACAATTCTACTATACTTCCTGTTCTTTTAATACATGGATATATGGAAGATGCTGCTGTTTGGAATAAATGGGTAGATTTACTCAAAAAAGATGGCATTTCTGCTTATCCTATAACTTTTAAACAATCAGATGACAAGTGTGGGTCATCTGCAGAACATGCAAAAGAATTATCAAAAATAATTGGACAAATCAAAGACGAAACTGGACAAAATAAAGTCAATATTGTTGGTCACAGTAAGGGAGGATTGGATGCAAGAGTATACTTGGCTAACAATACAAAGGATGTTGCAAATCTTGTAATGATTGGAACACCAAATGCAGGCTCTCCTCTAGCAGAGTCAAGCGAAATTTGTACTCCTGCTGTATATGATTTAAGACCTGGTGCAGCAGCTACTGAGGTAAAAATGAATCCCAATACCAAATACTATACTATTGCAGGTGATTGGAATCCTAAATTAGGAAACTGTCAGCTAACACTGGCCCTACCTATGGAGAAATCAGGCTCTTCTACTCTTCCCAAACCTAATGATGGCGTAGTACCTCTATCAAGTGTAGAATCACAAGATTATTTTATTAATCTTGGACACAGCAAAAGTTGTCATTCTAATCTAATGAGTGAGTATGAATATGGATTAGCAAAAGACGTAATTGTTGAAGGTAGTAGTAGTAGTAATCAAACCGGCTCTCAACAACCACAACAACAACAAGAAAAACAGACAGTTTCCCAGCAACAAAAAAATCAGAATTCAGGAGTATCTTTAGACTTGACTACACCTGCTGCTGCTGGTAGTTTGTATGGTGGAGACAAAAAAGGTAGCTTTGACTTTTCAGTTCAAAATAATAACATTATTGGTACTGCTGAAATGAACGAACAACCTGCAGATGGTAAGGTATACGAAGGCTGGTTTGAAGACAAAGGTGATGCATCTGGATATTCTTTAAGTGTAGGTAAATTTGATAATGATAATACGCTTACTATAAATCAAACAATGGTTAATCCTTACACGTATACAGTATTTTTTGTTACTACCGAACCAGTTGATGACCCTGACCCAAATCCATCTGATGTGGTAGTGGGAACTAAATTGCCTATTCCATTTGGGCAATAACTTTTTTTAATTTTTTATATAACATCACCAATTTATCATCAAAGAAAATAAATCTTAAATATTATCTTTTTTTTACCATACATTAGACTCTTATTTTTGTACGACTATCGGTATTACTCCCATTTGTCCATAGTATCTCTAATTCATTCATTTTTCTTTATTATCTATTCTCTATATTCTCCTTGTTAGTGTTGTATTCTGAATATATTACCTCAAATTAAACAAATAAATGACTAAATCTAAATAATATGACTATTCATTAGTCATTAATACATACGGTTATATACCTTAGTAACGTATATATATACATGTCAGCAAAAGAAAATACAACTAAATTTAACAACACTAACACCAATTTCAATGAAAGAACAACTAACACCTTAAATCAACAACAAGATGCAATAAACAAGACACTAGACAACACTATTAACATAATGTAAAAAGAACAACTGACGAAGCTACACGAGAGATTCCACGATATACACAACGGATTGCTGAATATCAAGAACAAACTGTTCAAACCATAAGAGACATTGCTTCTGA
>CAWIYT010000111.1:0-55502 GCA_963840085.1 uncultured Nitrososphaerales archaeon | reverse complement strand
TACCATTTTTATAGTTTTGTATACTTGCGATTGTTCCTGCAGCATATTCACCTGGCTGTTGTGACTGTTGTGCTGTCATACTAAATCCGTCAGAAGGAATTCCCATAAGTTGTTGCGCATAAACCATAAAACTATTGTTGTTATCGAAGAGATTGAGAATCATTATTAATAGCAGTCGTTGTTGTTAGTCCTAATATTAATAATGTATTAATTCCCAAAAGAAGTGATTTTGTTGTACTTGTCAAAGTAGTAAATGGAGTTCCAAAGATATATTTATTATTTTAGAATTTTTATGGAATTTTTTATATATTCTTTAAGGATAAAGTAATCTTTTTCTCTTAGTTACTAATTAATTGATATAAAGAATCAAACATTATCTTATACTAAAGAACAAACACCTTTTAATGAAGACTCGCATTTTGCTATAGATAATGTGACCATTTCACATTATATGACATTCCCTGTTAAGTTAAGACTATTTCACCTCCAATTTTGAATAGAATTTTATTTCTGATTTTTGCATTATATAGATAAACAAATAATCTTATCCAATTGTATACATGTTGTAGATCACAATTATTCTTATTCCTCTTAACAATACATGGATAGTAATCATCAAAACATTCTGTCCTATCTTTGAAATACTGCATCACTCTTTCAATCAGACTTTTCTCTAAAGGAGAATGCAATCGATGTTTTAGATGTAAAAAGTTGCATGCCTGTGGATACCAAGTACCATCATCATGTGTACACTGTATGTTTACCATATTTTGAGACAAGAGATCTGATAAAATTTTCTGCTACAAACATGTTTCTTTCTTCTGAAATGTAGATTCCAAGCACAGATTTGTGAATTGGTTCAATACAAATCCATAACCAAAAGTGTTGATTTCCAATCTGAATAACAGTTTCATCTATTATGAATGCAGATACTCTTCTGTGTTTGTAAATCTGGTATGAACCAAATCTTTGAATCCAGTCCCATACAGCAACATGACTTCTATTTTGATCCTTAAAAGGTTCCAATGCTTTAGATGTATTTCTTAAACTCAATCCAAGAAAGTATAGATAAAGATGCCTTGTTGCGCAACTCATCATTCCTAACACATTTAGCTAACCTATTTTAGTCATATCATGTGAACTGGAAGAAATACAATGAATCTCTTGTTAAACGTGGTGAGATATTACTTGATTTTGATGTTATCGATAACTGGGATTCTGAACTAGAGAAGATGAATGAAGGCAAAGAAGGTAGAAAATTCGTATATCCAGATTCATTTATCAAATTACTTGGCTACATGAGAGCATACTTTCATTTACCATACAGACAAACTGAAGGCGTAGTACGAGCACATGCTGCAAATACGTTACCATCATCAATTCCAGATTATAGCAGGATTTGTAGAAGAATAAACAGATTAAATATCAAGATTTCTGATAATGATAAGTCTAATTTATATGATGATAACTTTGTAATTGCAATTGATTCTACTGGTGTTAAAGTTACAAACAGAGGAGGAGAATGGATTAGACATAAGTGGAATGTCAAGAGAGGCTATCTAAAGATACATGTTGCCGTAGATATCAAACGAAAGAGAATATTATCATTACAAGTAACCAGCAGTGAACAAGTACATGATGGAAAAGTACTACCCAAATTAGTAGATGATATTACAATAAAGAATAACAAGATAATAGATATGACTATCGCAGATAGTGCCTATGATAGTAACAATAATTTTCAATTTCTATCATTCAAGGGAATTAATCCTGCAATAAAAGTCAGAAAGAATTCCAGATGCAGAAAGACCAATCATTACCAGAGAAACAAGACGGTGAAAATGCAGAAAAATAATTTACAGAATTGGAAGAATAGCGTTAGCTATGGTCAGCGATGGATTGCAGAAACTGTCTTCTCCTGTATGAAGAGAATGTTTGATAGAGAATATGTTACTGCTATCAGGTTTGAGAACATGATAAAAGAAATGATACTGAAAGCATCGTTATATAACTTGTTTCAGAGTCTAACTGTTACATAATTATCAATCTCAGTAGGATAGATTTGATTATCTAGATGAGTTGCGCAACAAAGCAGATAAAGAGAATACATTACTATGATAGTGGATGTTCTATTTCTTTCAAATAATCTAATGACCAATAGATTAAAAATAGAACATTCATAATAGCTAAATCTATTTCCTTAAATTAACAGGACTGTGTGGCAAATATATTATTACATAGAAAAATACAACTTTAATCTTTTCATTGATTTACCTACACGTAAAATAACCCCTTATTTATGCACTTCTAAACCTGATACACAAGAGGGTATATTGTTTTTCTTCTTTTCTGAGATAGTGAACCCGAGAAAACTACGGGCCCGTCGGGAGTAATACCGATAGCGGTGCAAAAATAAGAGTCCAATGTAGAGATACTACTATCTTGTATTTAGCTTTTATTATTTAGAAACTTATTTGATTTTGAATTCTTAAAGTATAGAAGTGTGAAATATTCCAAGGAGGGAGTAATACCGATAGCGGTGCAAAAATAAGAGTCTATGTATAGGTTCTGTTACTATCTTATATTTAGCTTTTATTATTAGAAACTTAATTTAGGAATTAATTTTTAAAAATTTCAAAATTACATAAAAGAAAATGATTATCTAAAATAAATTTAGATGCTGTAAAAAAGAATGAAGAAAAATTTTATTTTCTTCTTGCTATTATAGTATGGGTTTTATCGACATACCATCGAATTGAATCTTTAAAACCTGACCACCAATCAAAAAATGAATCACTTGTTTCTGCCTGAAATAATAAGAATCCATTATATTCTGTTCCCCAAGCATGGCCATATTCCCCTATAAGCTCTATCCCTTGAGGTAGAGTATTTTTTAGTTCATTCCATTCATCCTTAGATTTCTTTTTTTCTTCACGTGTCATTGCTCGAAATTTATAAAATACTAAAAAGATTGTACCATGTTGAGTTATATGATGAGTCATGTTTTATTATAGTAATAGAAATTAATAAATATTTTAATTCTTTTAACCGCATATAATATCGAGGCAATTAGTGTATTTATCTATTTTAGGTTAATGTATAAATCTTCTTTCAAACTTTCTGCTGTAATATAAATAACAATCCAAATCTCAATATTCCCATAGTCTTGAATAAAAAACCAGAAAGAATTTTTTTATTTTCAAATTTAGATATGTCAGATTACTTTTTTGTACTTATTGTCAAAATGATGAACCTGAAAAAACTACGGGCCCGTCGGGAGTAGAATCTTCCATGTAGTAGGGTTCTACCAACTTATATTTAGCTTTTATTATATAGAAACTTATCTAAATATATAAAATAAATAAATATAATAAAAATTGTTATTGTAGAATTTAGCAAATCAAACAAGAATTATTTTTTTACTAAAATAATATGGAAAAACTTTTCTGCTATTCTGGTAAAGTTTAGTTAACGATATTTTTATTTATCTATTTCTATTGTATTTATCTCATTACATAATGCCAATAGTAACAGTATCAATGTATAGTGGTAGGACACAGAGAGAAAAAGATAGACTCGCAGAGGCAATGACGGAAGACATTGCTAATATATTAAACGTAAAGAAAGAAGAGGTATCATAGAATTTCAAGAAGCACCTCACGGAAATTGGTATTCTTCGGGAGTTCGTCTATAATGTTACGTAGCAATAATTGGAACAAACTCATTTAAATTAGAAAGATAATAAACCATTGCTTTGTTGCCTAACTCATTATTCCTAACACATTTAGCTAGCTACAGTTCTCTCTACTATCATATAATTATAAAAGTATACTGACTAACCAAAGATCGTAGATACATTTTTAGCTAACTATTGTTTGATACGTATTACATTTGTATTCTAAATTAGATAAGGCATACAGGCAAGAATCCAATCCCGATGTAAGAGAAAGAATATTTCTTGTCAGGCGCATAGTAGAAGATAAACAACATATCGTAAATGTAGCAAAAGAGTTACACAGGTGCAGAGCATGGGCTTACAAATGGTACAAGAGATACAATGATGATGGATTGCAAGGATTAAAAGACAAAACACGAAGTGGTAGACCTCCAGATGTACCAAAGGATACAATGATAAAAATAAGATAGGAATTAGAAGATAGCAAGACAGGATGGGATTTCAGACAGGTAATGGATTTGATATACAGAAAGACAGGAGTAAGATATCATGAGGTACATATCTACCGTCTATTACACAAATGGGGCTTCAAGTCAAAAATACCACAGAAAAGATTTGTAAATACTGCATCACCAAAGGACAAAAAGAAATTTAAAAAAGAGTAAAACAGATCCTAGCCAGTTTAAAATCAGACTGGACTTTACTTGTACAAGACGAATCAATATTTGTATATGATTATGTAATCAGAAGAAAGAAATGGATTTCTAAATACAAACGTCCTGTAATAACTGTAACTGGTTCTCGCAAAAGAACAATTGTATTTGGCTGTCTATCTTTAGATGGTAAACAATTATTCAAACAATATGATAAATTTAACAGTAATACATTTGTTGATTATCTAAAACAGGTACATAAAAGATTTGGTAAAATTGTAATTTTTGTTGATAGAGCAACACCACATTGTTCAAAGATTACCAGAAAGTTTCTTGATTCTAATAAGGATACTATCAGATTGGAATATTTTCCTGTTGGTTCTCCAGAGTTTAACGCAGTAGAAGAATGCTGGAGACAGGGTAAGTATCATATACTTTCTACTTATTATCCATTGTTTGATTTTCTAAAAGATACAATTTCGTATTATTACAGAATTACAAGATTCAATCTGGATATTGTAAAATATCTGACCAGGTCTACGAATTAATGTTATTCAGTATAGATATTATTACTAAAGTTAATCTCATATTATTATCATAGCCCTTTAATGCATCTTAAAATCATACTTCTCATTTAGGTGAATTGTCTATTTAAAGACATAAAGAGTTGTGTGTATATAGATAATTGTTAGTTGGATAAAAAAAATGATGCTAATAATAACAAAATTATCGATATTCTTCTTACTAATTTTTATCAAAAATATAGAGAAACTATTTTGATGAATAGGAATTTACTAGTTGCTGGCATTTTTGGTTTTATAGCTAGTGCTGTAATAGCTGAATTATATGCCTTATATTCTCCTAGTGATGTATTAATTTCTACAATAACAGTGTTGGTAGGATTCATAATTTATAAGATATCCTTTCTAGTTCTCTTTCATATTGATACCAAACGAAAATACACCAATAAATTTACTAGCCAGATTAATTTCGTTATTCTAAAACAGATAATAAAGAAGATGATATTTGCATGGTGTATATTTGATATTGTTAACAATCTATCAAGATGGATGCTTTGTTGCACAACTATGATTTTCGTCAATTTTGATTAAAAAAGTGAATCTTCAGTTATATGGAGAATCAATATTGACAATTTGTTCCTATCAAAATCTTGTATCATATTATCGATTTTCATAGTTGTGCAACAAAGCAACAAAATATAATAATAAAATCCAAATATTATTTTGGAATTCAATCTACACTATTCGGAGAATGCTCATACAAGGTAATAATCCCCATTCTCCGGATAATAATAGATACAAATATCATACAAAAATTCTTATCTACTTTTGGCTAAAGTTTGTTCAAATACTAATAATCTTATAATAAATAAGAGATTTTTTCCAAAAATTACTTTGTGTATCCTACTTTATCAGCTAATCCTACTACTTCTCTACCCTTATTTGTAATAGAATTATAAATCCTTGGTTTCCCTCGCCCAGGAGATTTTTCTTTCTTTACTTTTCTTTCAATCAATCCTAAATTTGTTGCTCTTTTCATTAAGGATTGTCCATATCCCCAACTTCCCATTGTGATAAGTAATTCTCTTGTGTGCAACTCTTTGTTCTTCTTTAGTATTCTCAATAATGGAATAAGAGGACGTTCATTTATCAGAACTTTAAGTATGTTTAATTGTACGGTTATAGGAACTGATTTTGTTTCTTTTACTTCCTTCGCTGTTGTGATTTTTTTAGTAGACTTTTTAGAAGAACTTTTTGGACCACTACCATTAGGCATATTATTTAGTTTAGCTTTTAATAATAAAAACTTATTTTTATTAATGTCAGATAAATTTTCTAATAAGAAACTTCTTGACGAATTAAAATCACATTATAAAATAGAATTAGAAACACAACAAAATTTAGATAATAAAATTAGTATTTTAATGGCAACATCTGGAACGGTAACTGGATTATTATTCGGATTTGGCACTTTTCTTGTTACAAAAATACTTTTGAATTATGAATTTCTGTATTTTTCTATAGCTTCTCTAATCGTTGCAATAATTGTATATATATTCTTTTTATTTATATAATTTGAGGTGATATATTTATAATTACAACAATAACAAGCAGTAATTATTTAGATATTACGATTCGACATATATGATTCAGACGCTTTATAAATTTAATACATCATGAAACGTGAGCCGATAGGTTATTTATATTGATATAAAAAATGAAGAATATATAACACAGCGAACTCATCAAAAATAGTCATCTTCAAATTTTGAAAACATATCTATTATTTTATTTTTACATTTTGAACAAATAGTACTATTTCTTTTAAAGGCTTGTTCACCTTTATCAAAGTCAGAAGCTATTGTTAAATCAATTACATAGCATTTGTCCGAATTAAAACCACACATTTCACATTCTGGCATTTTGAATTTATATTAATAAATAGATTAATTCACATATAGATGTTTTAGTATAACGAAAAAAATAAAATTAACTAATCGTTTTTGATTGTAGTTTGTAATAATTCTGCCATTTCGTTATGCATTTTTAGTAAATTTAATCCTTTTTCTGTAGTTTTGTAGGTTTGAGTTCCCTCAAGATATTCTAAGAGATTGTTTTCAGTCAAAACAGAAAGATATTCGTTTAATTGGTTATAACTTAAAAGCAAAGTACATAATTTTTGTCTTGGTTTCTCCTCCATTTGCAGCATTAAGTATATTACCAACTATTTCTGTCCTACTTCTATATTTCATATTATTATACAAGTGATTTACTCATTAATATAATGTGAAAGGATAGGTTAAGACTGGTAAATCTTATATGTTCTAATACTAATCGTGGGTCTACAAAATCTAACACTTTATAGCCATTTGTTTTAGTACCTCTGTAAACAGCTCTATTACTTCAGGCTTATCATCATCCAATAATGTTGAATGATTCAGAAAAATTTCTCTTCGACTATATTTGGCTCTACAATGTATTTATGTAATACTTGTTCTTTGCCGCAGCCGTGGTATCATCCGAGCGTGACACTTCTAGTTGTGTTTGTTGTGTAACGATGTATGTTTTTCCCATTTTCATCTCGCACTAACCAACCAATCTCTTTTAGAAATTTTACTATTGACAGAATAAATTTTTTGTTGTGATTTCCTTTGTTTATGATATAGCTTATACCAAGACTTTGATTATTACTTAAGGTATGTATGACTAGTTCTAGTTCTTTAAATCTTTCAGAATAGTGACCATTAGGGGAAATTTTAGCGTATCTATTCATCTTACCCTATCCTGGCTATTAACTGATTGTTATTTTACTGCTTGTATGTAATTGATGTTTGTTTTTGCACAAGCCTTTAGATTATCACGTGTTTGTTCAAGTGCTGTATTGTATACTCTCATATTTGATGCTAGAGCATTGTTTATTAGATTGCTAGGTTCTTCTATATTTGGAGGAGCAGGTTTAGGTGGATTAGGAATGAATAATGGTTTTGGTGGTATGATGATGCCTGGCTTTGGATCTGGATACGGATATGGATCTGATTATGGATACGGTATGCCAGGTTTTGGTAATTTAGGAGGCCCCGGTGGTGGTAGTAGTGGATTATTAGATGTATTCTCTGGCCTCTTAGGAGGATTGGGTTCCGCATCATCATCTAATCAAGGATTAGGTTCTGACTCTAATTTTGACTATGGTTATGATTCCAATTATAATAATAATAACCTTGACTATACACTTCAGCCAAATAATGATGATTTAGGTAGTTTTGGAGGATATGATAGTAATTATGGTTCTAATTCTGATTTTAACTATGGTGGTAATGAATTTCAATCAGATGTCCCGTTAGAAGATTTACGATCTTTTGATTCATCAATGGAAGAGCAACAACAATATTCATTCCAAGATGATTATGACTTTGCACAAGCACCATTAGAAGACTTTTCTAGCAATCTCTTTCAATAATAGATAAGTATTAGTTTAATTTGCAACAATAAACTAAATCCAAATAATATTTAAAAGGCCTGAATAAATTGATAGAATGGAAAACGAAAGACATCTCTTTATCCAGGCCACTGAATGATGTAATTCAATTTTAGAATGTAAACTATTTAATAATTTTATATAATTTAATTGTAATAGTTATGAATATTGTCTATCAGTATCTATCATTAATTTTAAATTTAAATAATAAAATTATTAAAATAATTCATTTTTCTATTCTATTATTATCGTTTTGATTTTATTTTAGATAAAGCATATTGTAAAAGATATTTATGATCCTCAAATCCTTTAGATTTATAATAGTATTTGTTGACTAGGTACGAAATTACAAACCAAATGATACTATTGACGATTATGGCAAATAAAAAACCATAGTAATATGTCATGAATATTCCAGTTATAGTACCTCCTATCAGATAAGGTAATTGACGTTTTAAGATTGATTTTAAGACTACATCCACTATATATTGCCTACAATTAATACTATACCAACTTATTTTATAAGAATTGGTGAAATAAATTTAGAAAAAAAGATTATGTTAAAATATCTTTTTAATTACCTTTCAATTATAACAAATTATATAAATAGATATGAAGAAGAAAAAAAAATTTCTTCAGATGTTTATATGTGTATGTTATTCTTTACTAATATTTTGTTTTGCTAATTTTGTGCAAGTTTCTAAATGATTATGTTCTTCTTTTAATATACCTCTAACTTTGGTTCCAAATTTTCGACTTTTTACTTCTTTTGTAACGGAAGAAAGAACTTCATAATGAGTAACTTCAGCACCTTCAGCCAAGCATAAGAATTCTAAAGCCTCTTGTGTATCTGGATCCTCTCCTAAATAGGTTTCCATCATTTTTGATGCTTTTTGGGCAGTTTCTTCAGAAACAGAATTAATATTCTTTATATTAAATCCTTCATCTTCTGCAATTTCCTTAATCAGTTCTTCCATTTCTTGTTGTTGTTTATTTGCTTCCTCTTTCATAGGTATTAGTTTTTTTTCATGTTCTGGTTTTAACAATCCTTTTGACATTAGTTCTTGTACAGACTTTTGAGCTGCTTTTTCTAAACCAATTGCTTCTCCAATTTTTTGTTCAAGTAATTCTTTTTCTACCATTTATATTTTCATTGTAGATATTACAATAAAGTTATTAACTGATGTAATGTGATTATTAGAGAGCATTTATTTCATGAGTTTAATAAAATTAAGCGAAGAGTTTATCCTATAAGACGCAAATATAATTTTTAATAACAAAAATAAGGGATAAAGATTTAATTTCAAGGCTAATTTTCTCTATTGCTCTTTTTTACCTTTGTGAGTTTTGAAATCTTGAAATCTCGTCTTTTACTAAACTCTTCCTTATTTATGACTTTTTTCTGCACTGAGACTTTGTAGACTTCATTAGATCTTTAACTTTTGATTTTAGTTCTGCATCAAGGCCTGAAGCAAATTCTTGTGCTGCATCTAACATGTTTGGTATTGCTGCTCCTTCAGGATGTCCATCCAATGTTTCCAATTGGCCACAATCATTGAAAGGAGACTCTCCATTAAATATTAAAGCCAGATTGTTCATTTGTAAACGTCCACTGTTGATTATGCAAATTCAATCTTTCCAATTCTTGTACCTCTGGCATTTGAGAAGTATCGACTTTGGGAATGGATAATGTTTTGTTCCAATCCACTCCTAATGTTTCTAATGCTTTTGCAAATACTTTTTCATAGGCTAGATCTCTTACAATTAAATAAGATACAGTTGCTCTCTATGCTTTATTGTCACTCAGCATTTCCTAACAAGAATTTTGATACCAAAGGTAGTGCCATTCTGGCAATATTAGAAGATAATCCACTTCTTTGTGAAAATAGTCCAAATATATCATCTAACATGCTAGATCATAGACAATAAATCTTATAATAATTACTTATTTGCTATTTATATCACTAGACATGCTAACAATATAAAATTACAAAATAAATAATTTTTTTATTATATATTTGTATTATTCTTTATCTACATTTGAGGTATCTAATTCTTCAGATGTGATCTCATCAGTTATCTTTTTTTTACCTTTAACTGCTTTCTTTTTTACTACTGCCTCTTCTTTAACATAGGGCTTTTTTGTAACTTCTGCTTCTTCTCTTTTTAATGATATTTTTATCTCCTCTGGTGATTGTATAGGACTTTGTGCTTCTGTTTCACCACTACCACTGCTTGGACGCCTTCTCTCAAAACTTATTTCTTCTCTTGTTAATGGAACTTCAACTGTTTTAGTTTCTTTAACTGGTTTTTTAGTAATTGTTGCTTGATCTTGTTGAGACTTTTTAGATACATCCAACCTTTCTTCTGTTAATGGTATATGTTCTTCTTCATTAGTTTCTATTTCCGGAGTTGTTGTTTCTTGCATATTATCAGAATCCCATATAATTGGTGGTTCATGCTGATATTGGCTTAATTCTTGTTTAGAAAATCTAAATCTTAATACATCGCCATCATAACTTTCGGCTTGATCTTTTGGAATATAGAATTTTTCTTTGTTGATTATTCCTTTTTGTACTAGTACATAATTGCCTTGAACTTCTTGTACTTCACCTAAATCCTCATCATTAATTCCTCTTGCTTCTTTTTTTATAGTTTCATTCCATTCAATATTAGAATTCATAAAGTTTGCTATATTACAAGTTATTTAATAATTAGAGACAATTTAATTGTCATAGCCTGAACTGGTAGAAAAGAGAAACGAAATTGATTATAAAGATTCGTCCAGGCTATGACTAACAGTAGTTGGTCTATCGTTGATCACAATAAAGATCAACAAGGATAACCCAAGAGAATGCCATTTATCATTTTGTAATACTCGTTCTTTTTTTTATACAATAGTTTTTACTTTAAATTATTATTATTAACTTTACTGAAATGTCGCTAGAGTAGTAGATTTATATAATTATATAATAAAATCTAGAAAATAAAAAATAAAAATTTTTTATTCTACAGTAGAATTGATTAATTATCTCATCATATCGTCTGTTACAGTATAGACCTATTACTAATGATAGAATTGTAAAACCTGTTGATCTAATACTACTACCCTGGTTAGTCAACAACTCTTTCTTTGGTTTTTTCCGCTTCGTATTCTGCACCAGTGTCTCTATCAGGGTCTTCAATTTTTTTGCCTATTGCTTTTGCTCCTGCTTTTATTTTATCGTCTAGACCAACATCTTCATCCGTTTCAATTTTTATATCTTTCTTATCGTTTTCCATAGTAATTATTAATATATATTATAATATTTATCGATTAGATTTTGAATATTAGGATAAATTTTAGAGATATTTGTTAATCTATACCTTAGAAAAAGAGTAATAATCATAATTATTACTTTTTATAATTAAAAGCCATAGCCCTCATCAATGGAGAAATGGCTATCACATATTGTTGAAGGCTATGGCAATGTGTTGGTCTGCTTTGTACGTCTTTATGTTGTAAGTCAAGTCAATATAGGATAGTTAAACTATGGAGAGTATGTTAATCATATTATTTAAAAATTGGAGACAATTTATTGGTAAAAGCCATAGCCCTCTCAATATTATACCACTTAGCATATATTTTCTAATCAAATCGCTGTTGGAATACTTTAAAGTAGTTTAAGATTACATATATTAAACACGATAGCAAATATTTTTTCCTGCTTATATGATATTATAAGGCCTAATCGATAATGCTTCAGTTGCTCTGAGACCAGTAGATGCTAATAACATTCCATATGTTTTTAGTCTCAAGTCGGAACAACCATTTAAAATTTTAATAATGTCCTCTTTATCTATGGCTTCTTTGTATCTAAATACAGTTTTTGGAAATCTTACTTTTAATTTGAATTTTTTTAGGTTTATGTCTATATCATTATACTCAAGGAAATTCTTTACAGTTATTACTTTATCTCTAAACGTTACTGATCCAATATCATAGTTATTCTGTAAAAAAACACAATAATCATTTAAAACATCATAAGGATCATATTCTTTATTACTTTTTGATTTTTGAATTAATGAATTAATAAAATTTATATAAATATAATTGTCATTTAATTTACTAAAAGAAGGAGTTGGCTAAGACCTTTCAATCTCCTTTTATAAATCATTGGGAAAATATTTCATATTTCCGATTCGGAAAATAATAATGATATTATTAAAATAACAAATTCATATCATCAATATATTCATATATAAATTTCCGAAACGGAAAATAAAGACTAAAAATACTTCCGTAGAGAATATTATTACAAATGACGTAATATAGTTATGAATCAATTAAAAAATATAGATTTCTTCGAACTAGATAGAGTATTAGAGGATATTGCAAAAACATATGCTGCACCTTCAGCTACTGTATGGTTTAAAGTAACCAATAATGGTAAACCTACAAAAGAAGAATATCATGAAAAGGTTATTGAATTTATAAAGAAATTTGAAAATTTGCTAATATCTTGTTTTCCTGATAATGAACATTCAGATTACTTGAAAGAGTATATTTCAAAAAATATAAGATATGGAATCTCTTCAGTTAATGCAGGAAATAACAAAGAAGTAGAAAGAAGGTATCGATATTATGTAGATTACAATTAACAGGTAAGGATGAATAAAAGAAATGGCTTTAAATTTATATAAACTCGCATTTCCTGGAATATTAGCATTATTAGCAGTTGGAACAGTAGGCTTTCTACTTGCATTTAGTTATTATCCAGAAAAACATGTAAATGTAGATATTGATGGAACATGTTATGAGTTATTAGATGCTTCAAATGAAAAACATAAAATTCTCAGAGCAGAAAATGAAATCAATGTCAAAAAAATGCAATTAAATATGATTGAATATGGTGATGCCAGTTTACCAATAGTCTTTAGTGGATTCAAAGAAAGTATAGATGATTTCATAAAACAGTATAACATAGGAAACATAACAGCAGTTCAAAAAGTTTCTGATAATCCAACATTCGATAAATTGATAATAAAAGCAACATTATCAAAGAATGAGCTTCAGCAAATAGTAAATGATCTGACAGTAAGTGACTTTTATCCAACATTATCAGTAAAAGGAAGTGTAGGATTAGGTCCAAATAAATACATTAGTAGTGAAGAAGGAAAGGTAATTTCAGCAGAATCAAAAGAGTTTATGCAAAATGGTATCAAAAATATTGTTGAATCAAGTATAGAGTAGGAGATAAAGTTAGCTGAATGTCGAAATATTTAGTCTAAGATTATACTAACTAATTTTTATTGCTAAAATCAAAATACATGTTTTAAACATTATTTCTTCAATTTTCAATTTAACTCATCATACAAATTATATAAAAACTAAAATGAACTGTTGTTAATTTAGTTGTTGATTACTACTTGAAATTATTGAAAATATGATTTAGTCAATTTTTAATTTTCTTGTGATAGAAATCTTCATTAATCTTAAAATATTAAAAATTATTAATTACAAATTATTTTATTTGTAGATATTCTTGAGCATCAAAATGTGTAGATAATTCTATTGATACCTTATCTGAGAAAACTCCCAATAGTTCAAAATCACCTATATTGAGTCTTTTTTTGCTAAACATAGCAAGAACTCCTATTATCTTTCCTTTATGTTTTAAAGGATAACCAGCAAAAGATTCAAGTTTTTCTTTTTTTGCCCATTCAGGATATTTTATTCGTGGATCATTTACCACATCATTAGTAATAATGGGCTTGCCAGTTTTAGCTATATAACCAATTTTCAAAGAATCAATAGATATTCTTGAGAATTCTCCGCTAATATTTTTATATTTTCCAGCACTAAACTTTAAAATTAAATGTTGTTCATCTTTATCCAATAACCAAATCCTTGCAAATTTTGCATCAAAAAATTTTACTAGTCCATCTACAATCAACTGTAGTTTATCTTGTAAAAATTGTGATTTTTCAACAGATTCAAGAATTTTATAGACAAGTATTTTTCTTTCAGTAAGTTTACTATCATTAAGAAAAGAATAGGGAGATAGTTTGAATGTCTTGGTTTCATAAGAACGATAGTCCATAATAATTTCTGCAAATCTTTGTAAGAAATTACTGCTTTCAAGTTCGTATTGTTCTATTGTATCAAAGACAAAATGAAAAATCCAGTCATAGTCTCCGCTTGCTTTTGCCGAAAAAACACAAAATGGTGCGTCTTTTGAATAATTAATTAATCCATTAATTAAATTAGTTGAAAGTGATGATGTATATTTGAATTTTAATAAAATAGTACGATTTACTTTTTGTGATACTAGCTCAGGATTAAGAATTGCACAATATCCTAATATCACATTTCTATTCTCTAACCTTTTCAATCTCTGTCTTATTGCTCGATCTGTTATCTTGTAATCCATTTCATGAAGAATATGTGCTATCTGATATGCGGAAATTCGAGCATTTTTTCCTAATTCATGAAGGATAACTTTATCAATTTCATCTAGCAAGCAAATCTATAGTTATTCTATTTTTTGCTTATACAAATATTCCGATTCGGAAATAGTTATAGTATTTGTAAAAACATTGCAGTATTTCTTCTTCCGCTTTGGAATTAATTTTAACAAGGCAAGTATAAAACATATTTTTAGAACTGATATAGACGGTACTATAATTCTAATAACAGATGGAAATCAGCATGCTATGAAATCATTAGATACTAATGAAATAATTCATTATATACTTAATTAATCATTAGTTTAGTGAACAAATACAATAATTAATTAGTTTAATAGCTTTATATTATTAGCTATTAAATGACAGAAAAAACAGTAAAAGGAAGTCTAAATAGATTTGAAGGTGGTAGTAATAATAACAATAGCAAATATGCAGGCAGTAATAATAACAATAGCAAATATGCAATAATATATTCTGATAAAGATCCAGATAAGAAATATAATGTTCCAATTGAGTTATTGGACAAAAATAATATAATAAAAAAAGAAGGAATCAGAGTTATAATACATTTAGATGAAAATGATAAAATAGAAAGTCTGGAGTACGACAGAGAGTACAGAAAAAAGTAAAAAAAGGATAAAGACAAAACTAAAAAGATTACTTTCTGGCAAGCATTTAGATGTCAATAAAGCATGAAAGAAAGGAAAAAAGATTATTGTTTGTTAACCTTTTGTAATTATTCTATAATGATCTAGTTATTCAATTATTTTATAATATTAGTAAATTCTTTAATAAGTCAAGTGTCATTATGAATGTCATAACACCATCATCCAAACATTCCGTCTACATATTCAAGAATTTAGTTATTTTAGTTAAATGATATGACATGTAACAAGACATTTTACTTAGTTGGTTTGTAGGTTAATCTTCCGCACTCGCCGCGTTTTAATCGAACTATTATAGGATTGAAAGCAGGGATCTCCTATGGGAAAAGCAATGCTGACAAAAGGTTTTAATCGAACTATTATAGGATTGAAAGAGTGATAGAGATAACGCATATACGGTGATTGTGATATGAGGGGAAAGTGTTAACAATATCGTACATGGTGATTGTGATAGACGACTGATCGTCTATAAAATGATAGTGATAGTAGCTAATATCTATACTTTTTAGGTCAGTACACAGACATTTTAATAATATTTTAAAGTAAATCATATTTGTCAAAGCACTTCCAACACAATGTACAGACGTTTTAATGTTTATACACATACTAAGTCAAGTGTCCTGATGGATGTCATGTCTTTTTGACTATCAGGTCTAAATTCTTGAATAGGTAAAGCTTAAGGTATTTAGAATACCATAATTATATGTACCGTGGTTCTACTAAACTCAACCTCTCACTACCGGACAGAAGAACAGTCTAAAATCATTGATGAAAAATACTACTACCAGATAAGAGAGACATTATCGCAGATTAATGGCAATACTCCAGCAGAAGAGCAATGGTAGAACTTTTGAAGATATATATAGCAAAGGAATATGATGTCAGCATCAGGTCAGTCCAGAGATGTGGATATCAGCATATCTCCATACTGGAATTAGTAGATTAGAAATAAAGAAGAAAACACGTAGTACAAAATCCCGTATAACAGATGAAAACAGAGAGAGACTATACTCTCTGTACTTTTTAATGATCCCACTATTTTTGCTTATGTTAGAAACACTTGGAGTCTGAGGTCACTGGCAAAGTGTCTTACAGAAGAGTTTGATATCCCAATCAATAAGTTTCAAACATCTTCAAAGGATACTGAAAGATATGGGCATCAGATGTAAAAGACCAAAACTGGAACTTGAACATGGGACCTGATTATGATGAGGGAAAAAGTAAAGAACTACAAAAACAAGTAGCATCAGCTCTCTTAAAAACAAGAAAGTGATGCTGGTGTTTGAAGATGAAACCATGGTAACACAGAAACCATGTATAAGAAAGTCAATGAGTTTTGAGGGTGAACAACAACAAAAAATTAGGCATATTGGAGGGAGAAAGAAATTCTCGATGTATATATCCATGTTATGGCCTGAACAGAAACTATTGTATGATTTCTATATGACAGATCAAATTCTACCAATGCGATACACCATCTTGAGAATCTCAAGATACATGTAATGAAAAATAATGGTTGGAAAAGAATTGTAATGATATGGGATAACGCTTCATTTCACCTAAGCAAGATGACAAAAGAATATATCAATGGACAGAAAGAGACTGGCTTACTGTAATACATCTTCCAAAGAGGGCTCAATACCTGAATCCAAATGAGAGAAAAGTAAATCAACGTATAAAATCAGATGTATGTGTGCAAATAGATTTTATACCAGTATAGAAGAACAAAAAGATGCAGTATCAGAATATCTTGATAAGAGATTTGGAAGATGGCATTATGACATTCATGATGACACTTGACTTAGTAAATAATAGGCAAAAATGTCAATCTAACTATTTATCCTTCTAAATATTGTATATTCTTTCGCTTAGAATAAGTAATTTGTTTGATAAAAGAGCTACGCATTTTCTTTTATCTTATCATACTCTCTTAGTGGTCCAATGTTCCTAATTGATCATTCTCACTTATTATGAGAATATATAAGAAAATGGTATTATCTTAATATTATAGTTATATTTTTCAATTATGATCAAATAAAGTAGTTATGTCAAAAAAAGAAGAAGAAGAAAAAGAAGAAGAAATAGCAAAATCAATAATATTTCAAGAAATAAATCGAATAAATTCTGATACATCTAAAATTAAAGAAAATGGCTGTGCTGCTTGTAATATTCTATTCACTTTAATTAATAAGATGCATATAAGTGAACAAGAGGTTTCAGAACTACTATCAGAGATTCTTACCAAGGATTCGAAACTAAATGATCTCTTTATTGAAATGGTCGAATCCGTTCATATGAAAAAAAGAATGATTGGTATTGCATTCTCAATAAAGACCAGACAAGTAAAGATCGATATATTGATATTAATTTTAAAAATTTTTTAGAAGAGATATCCACAGATTTAATACAATATGGTACGGACATAGTATTGCGTAAATTACTTTTATCATCAATTTCATTACAAATAGCACAAAATATAGGAATAGATTATCATGCTGCTACTGAAGAACTTTATTATTATATTCGTAAAAATGAACAGATTGTAAAGCAAAATATGATACAATTTATTGACAACTTTTATGATAAGATCATTAGAAAAAACATATAAAATACATTACCTACTAGTTACTGATAATATAACATATAATTTTTTGATCATCTATATATTTTATAAAGCCCGGCATAAGGCTTCATGGTTCGAGTCCTACTTCCGGCGTCTTACTCGTGGAGTAATTTAAGAAGTTTAAGGTAAATAATAGTGTTAGAAATAGAATAAACTTTTATAGAAATTTCAATAAATTATGCTAAATGTTGTAACATTTATATATCCATCTAATGATAAAAATCTTGCAATCAATATTTGAATAGTATAGGATCGTTATTACACGATTGACTGTTTGAATATAATGCCCAAAACACAAGCCTAGTTCAGCATTAATTTAATTTGTTATTACACAATTGATTAGTTGAACTTTGGAATCATTGCATCTGGTAGAGCTATAAAATCGACCATTTGCGTGTATACCTTGTGTTGGATCTAGTTTTTGATTCTATTATATATTATTTAACAAAATTGATTTATAATATTAGTTAATAGATCTGAATTATTAGATATTGCAATAATTAGATATTGCAATAATTAGAATAAAGAGTTCAACTCCGCAAGGGCTATAATTTTGCGTTAAATTAATACTCAATCCCGTTTAATTCAATATTGTTCTCAATTTTTTTATTATTATCTAATTGAAAAGTCTAAGTATTATTAGCATTCAACTGAGAAAATGGACTTAGATCCTTGATGAACCTATTTTTTCTAGCACTGATAATTCAAGTTCGGAAAATTTCGATTTTCTTATTTATGTCGCTTTTAATTCTGTATTCGTAAATATTTGATACACTCTTTTTTCTTCTTGTCTTTATTTCTTGCCAATATTTTCATGAAATTTTAAACGTATTTTCAACTAAAATTCAATTATACTTTCAAGTTTTTTGAAAGATTGATTAATATTTATGTTCCTTTTTTTTGTTTCTCTTATTACAGAGTCTATATATTTTCCTAATTCCTTTTCATCCAATTCAAATTCTGCTTTGTCTCCTTCTAAAGTATCTTTGTTTTGAGTAATTTTTTTGACAGTTTTTTGAATTTCTTTCTCCATTTCTGCTTTTCCTATTATGTGCAACAGCCTTGATTCCAAGGCATGGCTATGTATAAATTTACGCAGATTGTTATTTGCTGAAACAAGTATTGCGGAATTGTAAACACCTAACAACATCAAAAATGCAGCTATATTCAAAACTGTTATTGATGAAAGTCCGAAAGAGGGATAGGGACTAACAATTTGTGCTGCTGCTTGATTTGCTGCAAAAATTAAAAATATGCCAAAGCCAGAAATAATCATGTATGTCATAATGTTTCTTTCATAACTCATAATTCTGGATATCTTCCAGAATGCAACTCCGAAAACCAATCCTCCGATAGGTTTACTTAATGCTAGAAATGCCCCTAATATAATAGAAACAGTTATCGGATCAATTTCCAGATAAGAGATTAGTATGTTACCTAAGATATACTGATAAAAATATGTTATTAAAAAATAAACAAGCGGTATAGACAATATAATCCAGTACACTATAGCATTACTCGGCTTCTTTCTGTAATTGATCATTAATAAGGCTGTTGTAATCCATATGCTGAAAAAGGATATAAAGGAAAATATTCTGTAAACATTACCTAAAAATAGATGTTTATTAAATGATACATCTCCAGAAGGTCCAACATATTCTCCGGTTAGATCTGGTCTTTCACTCACCTTGACACTTGTGTACGCAGCTGTCATGATTAAATTAAATGCTATCATTAACATTGATATAAAATATAAAAAGACTATCAAGTTACGGTTTGATTTATACCAGGAAAAAAATAGCAAAGATAACCATATTATGAAACCTGCTGCTGTTGAATAACTTATCATAATTATCAAAATACTGATCGATGTATAGTAGTAGTTATAATGGAACTGTTGAAATATCAAAATCCCTATCAAAATTCCTAATAAACATAGGGAAATTAACGAAATTTTATAGAAAGCCTGAACCTTTAATGTCTTATTTAATCGATCTCTTTTAAATGAGATCTGTAAATACTTTATCATCAAAAATTGTAAAAGCAGACATAATGAACTATTAACAGAAAATAACATTAACTTGCTTTGCAGAGGAATAAAGTATTTATCAATGAGATCATTGAACTTAACAACTGAAGTATCAATTAGGACAGTGACTATTAATGCAATCATAAGAATAAGAAATTTCCTATGGCTAAATGACTTTTTATGGTCGATGAGTAAATTGATTATGCTAGGTAGAAAGCATAAAGCCAAACATAATCTTTTTGTATTAGAGAGTTGCTAAACTGTGATGATAGATTGAATAGTATAACTTGTTTTGTTATTGTATCTTTTTTGTTTATATTGTTATTACTATTGGGAACGTTATCTCCAGTTTTAGGTTCAAATTCAGTAAATATTTTTCCTCCAGGAAGCAAACCATATGGTTTAACATATGCCGAACATGAAAAAAACTTCTGGAAATGGATACTAGGGATACCAGCGAAGGAAAGTCCTGCTAACGATCCTACAGGAAAGAAATGTGCAAATGGTCAGTCGAATACAAATTCGTCGGTTTTTTACTTGAGTATTAACAATGGAGGTATATCTGAAAGAACATGTAAAGTCCCAGTTGGAAAAGGTCTCCTTATACCAGTAATGCAAGTAGAGTATTCTGACAAGGAAGCTCCAAATGCATCGGTAGAAGATTTACATAAAGCTGCAAAGAAGGATCAAGATAGTGTTAACAGTTTGTATCTTAAAATAGGTGATAAAGAGTACAAGTATAAAGATCTTATCAAATATAGAACTCAAACAGACGTTTTTGAGGTTGTCTTTCCTGATAAGGGAATTTTTGGAGTTATTGAAGGTGGTGTTTCTAAAGCTGTAGGTGATGGGTTTTATATAATAACTGACCGCTTACAAAAGGGAATTACTCAGTTCATTTTAAATCGAGTTTAATTTGTCCGGATCCAGATTGTGCAGATCCTAATTTTGCTCAAGATATCAAATACAACATAATTGCAGAATAAATATATATGTACTAACCTTCTACTTTTTTTATCATAATCTCACTTTAGGTTCTTTTTTCCATTTTCTCATACTCAATATTCAATTTTAGTTCAAAATGGCTAAAAAAAGAAAAAAAGAATAAAAAATAAAAATCCGATTTTTTGAATCCAAAAATGTAAAACAATATATTTTAAAAAACTAAAATTAAAAAAATAAAAGATAATTTTATGAAATTTTTGTAAAAGAAACTCATCTTATTTCTTTCTTAAATAACTGTTAATAATTGTCTATAATCTTTATAAAGAACATTGTTGTTTGACTAGAATAGAGCATGTAAAAATGTCTACTCCAAAAGGTAAAAATATATTGATAGTAGATGATGATGAAGATCTCACTAATCTATTTAGAGCCTATCCGAAAAGTAGTTTATAGTATTTAAGTTTATGGTACAATAGATTTATTCGACAAAGCTAAGTGTCTCTACACTATATATCACGAGATTAGTTTGATATCTGAAATTTCTGGAATCGATTCATCTTATGAAATACCAGATGAATTATGGAATCAAATTTTCCCTCTTCTTGTACATAAAGCCAAAAGGAAGAAGAAGAAGACAGGTCGTCCAAGAATGGATGATAGAAAGGCAATGAATGCTATCTTCTACATTACACGTACTGGATGTCAGTGGAAAGCATTACCACAAAGAAGTCTTGGTGCATCCAGTACTGTACATGACAGGTTTCAGGAATGGAGACAAGATGGCGTATTCAAACGTATGTGGATTGATGGTCTAAAAATATATGATAAAAAAGTTGGTATCAACTGGAAATGGCAATCAATGGATGGTGCAATAACAAAAGCACCTCTTGGGGGAAAAAAGTACAGGACCAAATCCCACAGACAGAAGAAGTAAATCAGGTACCAAACGTAGCCTTCTTGTAGATGGTCAGGGCATTCCTCTTGGAATTACTGTAGATGGTGCTAACAGACATGATATGAAGATGACAAAAGCAACTCTTCAGAGTATAGTGGTTTGCAGACCACCACCACCACCATCATCATCATCTACAACAAATACCCAACAACAACACATCTGTCTTGACAAGGGTTATGACTATCCTGAGGTATATGAGTTACTTGAGGAATATGGTTATACCATGCATATTTGCAAGAGAGGAGAAGACTACAATAATGGTAACAAAAAGAAGAGAAGAAGGATACCAAAATATAGAGCAAGAAGATGTGGGTAGTTGAGAGAACACACTCATGGATGAACCGATTCAGGCGATTATTGATTAGATGGGAAAAGAAGGAAGATAACTATATTGCAATATTACATTTTGTCTGTGCTTGGATAACATATAAGAGAGGAGGTGTTTTCGGATAGGCTCTTAAAACATTTTTAGAATATGATGGATATAAAGTAGATGCTTTTACCAATCCTATTGATGCTTTGTACTCTTTTAGAAAAAATGTATATGATCTTGCTTTACTTGATTTGAAAAAGTCCAAAATGAATGGTATAATATTATCTCAAAAATTGAAAAATATAGATCCTACTCTATTATTTAGATTTATTACTGCAAATAAAGAATACATAGAACGTCTCAAGAAAAACAATCCAGATATAGAAAAGATTGTTATATACAAACCAATTTGGTTAAACGAACTACGAAGTGAAGTTCATTCATTATTATCCAACCATCATCAACACAAAGAAGACAAAGATAAATTATGGATGATGTTAATATGAATATTTTTCTCTCTGCTATTTTAGTTTCTCTAATTTAAAAACATATCATCATCATCATATGTAATATGATATAGCTACAAATTCACATTGAAAATTTAGTTTGACAAGTAATTCAAGTATTATATGGTTGTTTTCTTTCTAATTGTTGTGTATATTCTTTCACTTAAAACTAATAATTGATAATATAGATGTGTAAATGCACCTTCTTTAATTTGTTGTAATCTTCTTTTAAAGATGGATTTATTATTTGAAGATTCTCTATCTCGCTTTGTAAATAAGCTCCTTGTCTTTACAATGTGGAAGATTTAGAAATGTTAGTAAGTTTCAATTTTCTTGAATACTATCAAATAGTATAAACCCCAAAATACGGCTTCGAAGTTCGAGTCCCAACCCCAGTGCTAATAATTTGTCGTTTATACTTATTCCTAATATTAGGAAAGTAAAATTAAATAGCAGAAATTAGATCCCAACCTTAGAAAAGCTAATGAAATAAGGTACTTAATAATTCAACAATTTCTTTTTTATTTAATAATATTACTGAATTGAAATTAAGTTAATTAGTTATCATGGCTACAAAATCATGTCAAAATCAGTTGACTGTAATGCGTTTGAGATTTATAGATTTATTCAATAATAAACAAAAAGCAATATTAGAAAGGAATTTAATAAATATTTTATGAATATTTATTTTTATGTGATTTTGACCTTATTTTTTTATTTTCAAATATTTAATATTTATGGTATTGAAAAAGAAATTCAAAGTAATGATAAAGAACTAGTTCAAATACTTCAAAACTACTGGCAATGGTGGGGTAATTCACCTGAAGATAATCCAGATAATAGTCCAAAATGCAGCATTCATATAGATACAAATAATTCTTTTGTTTTTCTTCTAAATCCCTTTGAAACAGGTAGCACAAGTTATGACTGTACAGAGAACCATATTCCACAAGGCTATTCGATATTATTTCCATTAATTACTTCATTTTGTTCTCAAGGGGATGTGGGTCTTTATGGTAAGCCCTATGAGGAAATTAGCAACTGTGCTCTTAGCCTAGACCGAGGTACTATAAAAGGAAAGATTGTAATTGATGGCAAAGAAATTGTCGATGTATTTATAGATAATGGTAATGGTATAGATATGATTAAGAATAAAAAAGTAGTTAATAATCTACCTCAACCATCTCCATATTATAAAGAAATATTTTCGGAAGAATTTGTAGATATTCTAGCTACTAATAAGACCACATTTTCAAACAACTGGGAAAAAGACGAATATAAAGAAAATCCAATTTATTATAAAGGTGTAGTACACTGTGATTGTATAATAATAGATACTGATAAATTTGATATTGGTACACATACTTTGGAATATACAATTTCTGCTAAAGCAGAACCGCCTTCACCAAATTTAATAGCAGATAAATGGGATTTCACCTCTAATACAAATTACAAATTGATAGTCCAATAAAGATGCATTTTCTGTTATAACATATTTTTATTATAAATTATAAAATTTATGATTTTATTTTTCAATTTTTCATTTTTAGAAAATAGAGATACCTTTTTTAAAAAGTTCATTTTATTTTTTATTGTTTCTTCTGTTATGATAGTAATCATTTTAGATTCAAATTTTCTAATGGGTTTTTTACAAGAAAAATTACTTTCTATTAATTATAAAATAATGATTTTCTCAATATATGTATCCACTTTTGTAATATCTAACCTATTGTTGTTGAATATGACGTACAGAATTGGATATCTAAAAGAAATTGAAGTTAAGTATAAGAAATATTATTTTATATCTATTTTTATAATTTATTCTATATTATCATTAACATTGATAACTACTGCAATACAAATGTCATTATTCAAAAGTTATAGTAATATAGTATTTTATTTAACATCGTACATTGCTTTTATTTCAACTTTAGGTTTTTTATCTATTCTTTCTTTCAATTTTTTTAGATGGTATTTAAAAGGAAGGAATAATTTTACATTACTTTATGGAATATTATTTTCGCTTTACTGCATCACTTTAGTATTGGCATTAATATACTTATTAAGTGGCTTAGCAACTCACCCATCTACTATTAACTATACGTCTCCACGAGAACTAAGAGCCGGTACTTTTTCAATAAATATTGTATTTCAGAATCATGTGACAGTAGTATATGATATATTTATTATTATATCCTTTCTTTTAGGCTGGACTTTAACTGTATTTATGCTCAAGCAATATTCTCGACGTATTGGAAAATATAAATTTTGGATTTTAGTTAGCTTGCCATTATTTTTTTATTTATTGCATTATGAAGGAATAATATTAAGTTACTTTAATTTGAATGATCTCATTAATTTACCATCGCTTGGTATTATATATCCATCAATTGAAGCAGCTATCTCTACTGCTTTTACCAATTCCTATATACAGGCTACAGGAATATTCTTTGGTTTTTCTTTTTTAACTATATTATTAAAGCTTAAGAATTACCAATTACAAAATTACATGGTAATAACAATAATAGGAATGATGATACTTTTTGCATCTAGAGATTTTCATTCAATTTTTTTAAACTCATTGCCTCCTAATGGTGTAATTACAATTTCATTTATGACAATAGGAGCCTTTATACTATTTACTGGTATCATATCATTTTTGAAGTTAGCTGCAAGAGATAAAGAATTTTATACAGACCTTATTATTAGAATTGAAAGTGATATATCATTAATAAAAAATATAATTTTTACAGAAAAAGAGATAGAGTTGTCCAATAAAATCAAACCATTAATAGAGTACTCTACTAAATGGCAAAAAGAACATGAATATGGACTAATGAAAAATGAAGAAGTAATACAAATTATTCAAGATGTCATATCAGAAGTTCGTGAAAGAAAAGATAGTAAATCTTTTTCAGTATGATAAATAAATGAAGTTGTGTAACCTTCAAATGATGTAAATAATAGGTATTTATTTTATTATAATTCTTTTGCAAATTCTGAAAGATATATTTTTTCAGTTTTTTTTCGACTTGAGATCTTGATTATAGAATTATCATATTCACACCTCACATTATCTTCAGATTGTAATAGTTAAATTTTATTTATCCTTCTTTGATCTACAAAATCATGTCAAATCAGCAGTTGACTATCAGAACCCAATTGTCAATAGAATTTTTAATTGTTCTTATTATAGTATTTTTTTGTTAAAAGTTATCAGAAAAATACTGATTCATCTTAAAAGATGAATATTTATATTCTCAAATTTTTCTTTATCTTCTTTATTATAAAATAAATATACATCTGTTTTTAAATTGTGTTTAAAATTTGTTGAACATTTAAGATTTACAAATTCACCAAAATTAATATTTTTCATATTTTTGTAGACATCAGAACTACATAATATATAACCTCCTTTAGCATAGTCAACAATCCTATGAGCTAATATAACATCTGATCCCCAATAGGCTATTTGTCCATCTATTTGTTTAACAGGTTTACTAATTCCACAAGAAATGCCAGTATTAACTATAATTGTTTTTGAATCAATTTCTTCTTGTGAATATATTTTTTTGTTTTTTATTTTCTTATTGTGATCATTTAAATACTTGTGAACTTCGATGGAAAATTTTAGTGCATCTTCACCCATATCAAAAATAATAAAATAACCATCCCCTGTTGAGTTGATATATCTTACTTTCTTTTGGTGTAGTTTCTCCGTCTCAGAGTTTAAAATTTTATTAACACAAAGCCTCAATTTTTCTAATTTCTCAATTTGAATATCTAATGGAATATTTTGAGAAGAAGAACATTCTAAATCAATAACAAGATAATAGAAATAGTATAATTTCTTTTTAGAAGCCATATAGAAATACAAATAGAAAGTAAGAGTATATATTTTTCTTGTTATCCTATGAGTATTACGTTTTTTGTACTAAATAGACTTTATTATTCAATAAAAATTCAATTAGATAAATCAATTTATTATTTTCAGTTATAGTTTTGAATTAAATCATCATCATATCTTAACAATTATCAGATAATAATTTTATAACTATATTGTAAATTAATGCCTTGACAAGTAGTTCATTTATTATAGTATTCTAGTACTGATATACAATGTAGCTATTATAATATTTCTTTTACATATTCGGGATAAGAATTAAGAATTTTTGGTTTATTACTACTTAATAGTGATTAATGTCCTCTATCTAATTCTTTTAATCTGTTATTATTAGTTTATTATCTTCATAGTTACATTTTGCCAAGAGAATTTAAATCAATTACAAAGCGGTATCGTACATCGCTATTTAATATACGCTCGTAAGCTTCATTTACCTTTTGAATTGGAATGAGTTCAATATCACATGCAATATTATATTTACTGCAAAAATCGAGCATTTCTTGAGTCTCACTAATTCCTCCAATTAAAGAACCAGCAAGATTGCGGCGAGCACTTATCAAAGAATATCCATTGATCTGAGCATCTTTTTCTGGAACTCCAACTACTACCATTGTTCCATCAAGTCTGAGCAGATTCAAATATTGATTCAAGTTAAGATCAGTTGAAACTGTGTTGATCATAATATCAAAATATCCTTCAAGTTTTTCGAAAGTTTTGGGATCAGATGTTGCATAAAAGTTATCAGCTCCCATTTTCTTTGCATCTTCTTGTTTTTTAAGTGAATGGCTTAACACAGTTACTTCTGCTCCAAGCGCATGTGCAATTTTTACACCTATATGCCCCAAGCCCCCAAGACCTATTATGGCAACTTTTTTTCCTGGGCCTGTTTTCCACTTCATAAGGGGCGAATAAAGAGTTATACCAGCACAGAGAAGAGGAGCTGCACGTTCTGAAACAAGGTTGTTAGGTATACGAAGGATATAGTTTTCATCTACTACAATTTTATTAGAATATCCTCCTTGAGTAGGAGTTTTGCCATCTTTTTCTATTCCATTATAAGTTGTGAGTACATTACTACAATACTGTTCAAGTCCTTGATGGCAAGCCTCACAGTTGCGGCAAGAATCAACAAAACAACCTACACCTACTTTATCACCAACCTTGAATCGCGTAACTTGTGAACCGACTTGTGAAACATTCCCTACGATTTCGTGACCCGGAACCATAGGATAGGTTGACCGTCCCCATTCATTTTTTACTTGATGGATATCGGTATGACAAATCCCACAATACTGAATATCAATCACTACATCATGATCAAGGAGATCCCTTCTTTCAAAAGAAAAAGGTGTTAGAGACGCTTTGGCTTCCTTAGCTGCATATCCTATAACTTGAAGCATAGATTCTCTAAAAAATAGTTCATAGGTAGTTATGAATTTAACTTATTTTAAAATATATTCAATAGCTCATACTTTCATAGAATGATAATATTATTTTGCCTATAATAATATCCATGTTACTATGATATAAGAAATAATTTTTAATTATTAAGATTAATAATATAAAAACTTAATTTGTTTAAACAGATCCCAACTACATGTTATATCCAAAGTCTTCAGAACTCTTTTTCGACCAATGACATATTATTTTTAACCTTTAACTGAGTACTTGATTTAAGAAATTTTGAATTAATTTACCATTCTGCTATATCTTTTTGTCCAATAACTCGGGTTGATTTTATTTTTATAAGTAGTTCGCCCTCTGAACTATTTCTTTTGCCATATTCCTCCGCCTTATCATTACCCATATATCTTGCTGCAATAATTTTAGCCCATTTGTAAACTTCGCTTGGCTCATTACTAATTATTTCTGCAATACCATCAATAGTAACAAATGAGAAAAGAGGAACTTGGTCATCTACACATAAACGAACTCGG
Organism: uncultured Nitrososphaerales archaeon; assembly: GCA_963840085.1. Taxonomy (GTDB): domain Archaea; phylum Thermoproteota; class Nitrososphaeria; order Nitrososphaerales; family Nitrososphaeraceae; genus TH1177. Next base: position 26,850 of record CAWIYT010000111.1, on the reverse strand, counting down.
TTATTGCGTTGAATATTTTTTGCTTTTACTGATGTGTCACCTGTAGTAAACAAAATATTATCCTCATCATCCAAAGTAAACCATATTGGAACTATATGAGGAGTTCCATTCTTGTTAATTGTTCCAAGTTTTCCTGTACAAGTTCCTTGTAAAAGAAAGCTTCTGATTTCATCTTTAGTCATTTCTGACATTAGTATTATTAGTTAGATAAAATTATTATAAATTATATCAAAATATATCATTTTTTTAAAGTATAGATCTCTTGCATGATTAGAAAGCTTAAAGCTATATTCTGCTTTTTAGCAATTTTTTCGTAGATTTGCTAAATTATTCCAGATTATCCAGGAAACCATTGCTATTCAAATCATTTACTGGACTGGAACTAGCTGAATTTGATTCAATTTACAAGGAAATAGAATCTAGATATTCACAATATGAGCTAAAACGTCTATCTAAAAGAAAGAGGACAAGAAAAGTAGGTGCAGGAAATCATTTCAAACTGACAGTAAGAGACAGATTTCTCATGCTTCTTATGTACTACAGACTGTACATAACACATACACTTTCAGGATTTCTGTTTAATCTGGATCAGAGTAACGTATACAGAGACATAAGACACATAGAACCACTAGTTAAAAGATGTATTCCATTACCAGAGAGACTGTACAATATTACTAGAAGATTAAGAACTGTACTAGAGGAGGTAGAACAGTACTTTCCTGAATTCAAAGCATTTATAGACGTAACCGAACAGGAAATACAAAGACCAAAAGATAAGAATAGAAAAAAGTGAAACTACTATTCTGGAAAGAAGAAAAGACATACTGTAAAGACACAATTGATGGTAAACAAAGAAGGAAAGATACTTCACAAATCAAGACATCACAAGAAAGGAAGACATCATGACTACACCGTTTACAAAGATGAACATCCAATAACACCATCACAGGTAGAAAATGTTCTTGATTTAGGATATTTAGGATGTTAAAAAGATTTCCCTACTGTAAAGTATAGTCTACCAATAAAGAAGAAGAAAAGATATATGGAACTAACTGAGGAACAAATAGAGTATAACAAAAATCATTCGAAAATGCGAGTTATAATAGAGCATACCATCTGCAGGATAAAGAAATTTTGTATTATGGGCACAAAATACAGGAACAGACTGAAAAGATATGATCATATTTCAGATATTGTATCTGGTCTTGTGAATTACAGGATAATCAATAGTGTATCACCATAAGTAATTGGATGTGAAGATTTGAAGAATAAGATGGATCTAATGTAACTGCGCAAGAGATCTTATTTGTCTTGAACTGCTAAATTGTACCAAAATGAATTGACTCTAGTCTGTTTAACCATATATATTTTAGTATATTGTAAAAAGGTTAGATTACTTTTCTAAGAAGAAGCAGAGAATTATAGTAATTGTTTTATTTTCTTGGTAATATTTTCACTGTCACTGGAGTAGACGTCTTTGTATTATCTGCTATGTCATAGGCTTTGGCTGTTAGGCTATATACACCAAGAGGCATATTGGTTAAGGTAATGCTATAAGGATAACTTTTGTCATTATCCAATAATTTATTATTAACATAAAGTTGTACTTGTTTAATTCCTAGATTATCAGTAGCATTAACATTAATTGTTTCTGTTGCTGGAGCAATAAAAGTAGACTCATTAGGTGGACTCGTAATAGTTACTGTTGGAGGTATTGTATCATCCACAAACTTCTGAATCCTAAAATTGTCGTTATCAACTACAAAAACGTTACCTGATGTATCAACAGCGACATTGACTGGGCTACTAAACTGGCCATCAGCAGTACCTTGAGAACCCCATTTCGTAACAAAAGTACCAGAATTTGTAAATTTTTGTATTCTATGATTAGCAGTGTCAGCTACAAAAACGTTACCTGAGGTATCAACAGTGACATCAAGAGGATATTGGAATTGTCCATTAGTTGTACCTAAAGAGCCCCAAGTTCCAATAAAGTCTCCATCATTTGTAAATTTTTGTATTCTATGATTGTCAGTGTCAGCTACAAACACGTTACCTGATGAATCAACTGCAACATTGCGGTGACCCTCGAATTGGCCATCAGCAGTACCTTGAGAACCCCATTTCGTAACAAAAGTACCAGAATTTGTAAATTTTTGTATTCTATGATTAGCAGTGTCAGCTACAAAGACATTATTTGATGAATCAACAGCAATGCCCCAGGGAATCTCAAACTGGCCATCAGCAGTACCTTGAGAACCCCATTTCGTAACAAAACAAACACCAGAAACAACTTGCGTAGTGCCAGTTGGACAAGGATTGGATAATTGAAATTTTTGAATTCTTTCATTATTTCCATCAGCAACAAACACGTTACCAGATGAATCAACAGCAATACCATAAGGATAACTGAATTGTCCATTAGCAGTACCCAAAGAACCCCATGTGGTAACAAAACAAACACCAGAAACAACTTGCGTAGTGCCAGTTGGACAAGGATTGGATAATTGAAATTTTTGAATTCGATTATTAATAGTGTCAGCTACAAACACGTTACCAGATGAATCAACAATAGCACTAAAGGAAGCATCGAATTGTCCATTAGCCATACCGTATGAACCCCACTTTGAAATAACCACATAACTAGCATATACGTCAGAAGCCATACTAATCATGAAGGCAAGTAAAGATAAAGATAAAGTAGAAATTGTAAGTATTATAAAGTAAAGTTTACAATTCAATCTACATTGCTTTAGATGATTAAATATATTTACTTTTTTATAATAATTAATCTATTATGTTATCGTTCCCTGTTAGAATGAGAATTCGAAATCCTCCAAGCCCGTTAACCAATCGGATTCATATATTTTGGATGAAGATGTAATAAAAGAAAGAAGTTCAAGGAAATGCCAACAAATTAAAATACATCATTGAAAAAGTTCGTTTTTCTTAGAGAGTAGCCAAAGTATAATAATGGAAATACAATACTTGCAAATGAGTAACAATTCAGTTTATTAGAAATGCAACAAAATTAGAATAGTTGAATTAATTCTACTAAGTTAAGTATCTCATATATCATCAACATGCATTAGTATTTTTAACATACTCTGATAGAAAGAACTTTAGCTCTGAATGTTTAGATTGATATGTGCCCAAATCTTATATTCTGAAATTATCTGATACTCAGAAAAAGGAACTGAATAGATTCATGAAGAGTACCTCGTGACAAAGAGGAATACAGAAGAGCGTCTGCTATAAAGCAAAAGATGGAAGGAATACCTTACAGAACTATAGCCAAAAACCTTAGTGTCAATTACCGTAATGTGTATGACTGGATTAACAATTACAGAAAATATGGTTTAGATGGAATAAGAAACAAGAGAATGAATGCAGGTAGAAAACCAGTAATATCTACTGACAAAAACAAAGAGATGATAAAAGACATCATATTGAACAAGTCTCCTAAAACATTTGGCTATCTCAAAAATACATGGAATATCAGGCTGTTGGCTACTTATCTCTCAACATTACTGGAAATGAATGTCAGTCCCATGCAAACATGGAGAATAATTCATGATATGGGTATAGTATACAAACAGCCAAAACTTGAACTGGAAAAAGGCATAGATTATTAGGAAAAGAAGAACAAGATAGAAGGGTACAAGAAGATATCGGCAGCTCTTTTAAAAAAAGATTCTACTAGGATTTGAAGATGAAACGTGGTTACATCTACAACCATACATAACAAGAACATATATGAGAAGAGGAGAACAGCAAAAGATACTTCATAAAGGATCTAACGATAAAGTCAATGTATTCATCACACTTCTTTATCCTATGAATGGAATAAAATTCACAACAAGCAAAACAAGAAACAGTAATGATTTCATAAACCATCTAAACAGCATCAAAAGATATGTACTCAAGAGAAGTATCAAGAGATTTATTCTTGTAATAGACAATGCATCTTTTCATGTTAGTAAAAAGACTAAACAGTTTATAGAAAAACAATCAGACGACTGGCTAACTGTACTATTTCTACCAACACGGGCACCATTTCTGAATCCAGTAGAAACAAAAGTAAACAGGAATCTCAAGAAAGATATATGTGCAAACTATAACTACGAAACAGAAGATAATCTATTATGTAATGTAAGAAGATATCTTAGATGTTTTGGTTGTTGGCCTAAAATATGATACTTAACTTACTACTATTAATAATAATAATAACTTTATATCAGAGTTTATTAATTTCCAGATAATAAAAATTTCAAAGAAAAGAATAATCATATCTACTATGTTAACATTTTTTTGTTATAATGTCAGTTACTTTGAGTTTTGAAATTCCTAAAATTAATGCTCAACAACAGTCGTTGGATAATAATACTATTTTCACTGATAGAATTACAAAAACTTCAGTCCCTAGTATTTCATCATCTGGACACGAAGATCATCAAATTGTTATGGCACTACCTCCCAAAGATGATAACAAAATATGGACAGGTACTTTATCTTGGATATCAAGCGAACCTGAGGAATAGGTTTTTTAATTAAACATAATAGTAGTGCTACAGATGCTAACCATAGTAATGTAGAAACATTACGTTTAGGAAATGAAAATGTAGAATATGCATCTACTAATTTAATCGGTAAAACAGATACATTTGGTACTACTAATTTTGTAGTTGATCAACCTGTTTTTCATTCTACCAATATTATTAAATTTACTGTAACCTATGCAATAGATGCAATCGCAAAAGAAATTAAAGGATAAACATGAATCAAGGTTAAAGGCTGTATATACATTACAAACTCATTTATATAAATATAATTCAATTGAAAAAGATCATCTAAAGCTGACTAATTAAGGGACATTTAAAATTTTATTTTTATCCATCATTATTTTTGCTTAAATTTTTTGTAAGAGTCATTCATCATACCCTCTAAAAAATAGTGTATGAATAATCTCAATATTTCCCAATACAGAATCCATATTTATCAATTGATGTATTAGTTATGTGTGAGAGGATCTAAAGATACAACACCATCAAGTATTCAAATAAAATGTTAATTAGTAATTCTTTTATCAATAAATGTTTTCGTGACTAATGATAAATTTGAAATATAAAAATTTGATCTCAAATTTCATCAAATATCCTAAAGAAACTGCCATATCAGCTATACAATTAATGCTAAACATAGCATTCCATCAGACTACTACATTTACTAAAGAAAAATTACTTCAAATACTATTATATATTATGACTAATTATGAAATGGATAACAAGAGAACATGCGAAAGTAGACAGAATTGCATGTCCTTGGCTTATAAAGAATTTTGTAGATAAGGAAGCCAAATTTCTGTTTGTACCTGCTCATAAAGTACTTGAAATAATGATAAATGAAAATGCAATTCCTTTTGATATACCAAATGTTGAACTAGGTCATCATGGCGATGAATGTTCATTTGATGCTATTATAAAGAAATATGAACTTGACAAAAAGAATCCAGAATTACTAATCTTAGCTGAAATTATAAGAGGTGCAGATACAGAAAAAAGACAATTAACACCACAGTCAGCAGGACTTGCAGCAATTGCTGCTGGTTTTAATGTTATATCAAAAGATGACTATGATAATATGATAAAACAATTTCCAGTATACGATGCATTATATGCATTTGCTAAAGCAGATAACAAAGACAAATTATTGACTTCAAGACATTAGCTAAAGTTTTGATAATCTGACTGCTAAACAAAAGCTATTATAAAAAAAATTGATAAAATTAAAATATGAAAGCATCGGTTCTTAACAGGTTTCATTGATAAACTAAAATTTAAATAAAATGTAAATTATAGCCTAGATTATCAAATAATTGATCCTTAATCTGAACTACAAAATTGTGTCAAAATTAGCAGTTGACTATCCTCCGAGCCCGTATACTAGTAGGGTTCAATAACATATTTCAAGGTATAATTCTGAGAATAAATGCAAATAGTTACAAGATTCACTATTGGAAAAATGAAAATAATAAATAAATTTACCATTTTTCAAGAAAATTTTAAACGTAATCAATAAAAATAACTATTAGTTAACATTTATTGTAATATTGAATAAAACGACTAATCTATATGCAGTAATTGTTATGGGCTTTCTATTTTTACTATTATTTATAATCTTTGAAAATAATCAATACATATCTCAAATATTTAACTCATTTAATTCTGATTATTTTAAAGAAGTCTTGGCAGGTAAGGAAGAGGAAATAGAAAAATCAGAAGAAGATTCTATAGAACAAAAGATTTGCAATAAACTCTTAGAATCAGAAACATGTGAAAAAGTAAAAGAAGATAAACCAATAGAAAAAGAGGAATTAGCGGAAGAAGAGGCAATTATAAATAGATATTTAGAACCAGCTGAAAAAAAATCGCTACAAAATTCAGGAACACTTACTATCAGAATAATTAATTTTGATACAAGAGAACCTCTTTCAAATGCAACATTTAAGATTTCTCCCAATCCATTTACATTAAATGATTCTCTTGTCATACATGATAATAATAAATCAGTGGATTTTAATTCGTCTAATGGAATTATATTTCTAAATAATGTAAAATTTGCATCATATGTCATAAATGAAACCAAAGGACCAGAGAATTTTGTTCCATTGTTAATAAAAAACAGAGTTACAGTTCATGAAACTAATCCTAATGCAATCATAAGTATTGAAAATAAAGATACAAAGATACCTTTTAAAGGAAAAGCCAATATCTCTACAGAATTAAATGCTGAAGCGCTTAAGACATTTATTTCTAAAGGTGCCCTATTAAATGGAAAAAAAATAAACAAGGTTAATGAACTGCCTGAAGGATTTATACAATCTATTGACGAATTAAAAACTTTAAGTCAACCAAAAGAAATATTATTTGAATCACCTGCTCCAGTTACTTCTACAGCATCACAACTTTTCAAGTCATATGCTATTCCTAACTATCCAGCACCAACACCAGAAATAGCTGCAGAGAGTATATATGTTCCCCCTCTCTTTTTTATAAAACAAGACAATTCTAAATATAATTTTATTCTTACTCCTGTCATTGGAAAGATATTTTCTAATATGTCATTATTAATTAAAGAACCCTTCACAACAGAGTCTAACATTAGCAGTGTAGAAAAATTAGAGATGAAATTTGCGAAACAGGCAACTAATGTAGGATTCAGGTTTGGAATATCAGATGATATTCTTAGAAGTCTCAATCTTCCTCCTTTACCTATTGATAAAATTGCATTATTCTTAGATATAGACTACATTTATAGCGACAAGCTAACACGAGTAAATTTCTCGAATCCTGATTCATTCACATCCTCACCTGTAGGTTATATATCTATAAACAAGTCCCTTAATACACACAAATTAAAGGACGGATGTCCAGATGTTTCGTTATATGCATATAACGAAAAAAATCAACAATGGAATACATTAGATAAACTTCAACGATACAAATTATTGGATACAGAGGAAAAATGTGGTTATTTTATAGAATTACAACATTTCTCGAAATTTGCAGTGGGAGGAAGCCAACCACCAATTGATGAAACATGAAAATTAATTTATATCATAATGAGAATTTTATTTATTTAAATGCGAATAAAATGAGCTGTAAAATTTAATATTTTTCTTCTATAATCATGATAAATCATACTAGTTTAATTTATGCCAATTTCTTTTTTACAGATATTGTCGGTTTATCTGATCCCAGAATGTCTACAAAAACCCAGATAAGGAAAATTGAGGCATTAAATAAATTGATCAAAGAATGTATTGTTTTTAAAGCAACGCCCAAAGACTCTCTTATAGTACTTCCTACCGGAGATGGAATGGCAATTGGTTTCTTTCAAAGTCCAGAACTTCCTTTAAATTTAGCAATCGAACTTAATAGAAAAATTGGAATATACAATAGAGCAAAAATTCCTACAGAAGCCTTACGCATACGAATAGGAATACATTCAGGTCCTGTTTTCATAGTGAATGATGTATTAGAGAATAAAAATGTTTGGGGACCAGGAATAATAATAGCTAGAAGAATAATGGATATTGGTAATGATGGTCACATACTATTAAGTTCAAGAATAGCAGAAGACTTGAGAGAATTATCTGATGAATATAAAAAGATAATAAAACCATTACATGATTATACGATAAAACATGGACAACGATTTTTAATTTATTCAGCCTATGGAGCAGATTTTGGTAATCCAAACCTACCAATAGGAAAGTCATATCAACGAAGTAAAATGAAGAAAGAAGTTATTAAATTAAGGAGCACTACGATCTATCCTTATTTAGAAGTTAATGTGACCGTAAAAGATCTTAATACTATGCTGCTAAGGTATAAAAGGCTCTATGAAATAGAAAATATTTCAGACCAGGCAATACATCAAGTATTGCATGGAATTGCAACAGATATTCCAAAAACATTTCAAGAATTAAATATAAAAGTATATGATAATGAGAATCAAACTTTGAAAATATCTAGTATAAGTGTTGATAAACCATTTCAGAAAGAATTTACTACAGTTTTCAATAAACCAATTCTAAAAGGAGAAAAAGGAAAATTTTATGTTTTAGAATATGAGGTAGAAGAACCTGATAAATATTTTGAAAATGCATTCTTAGTAGATTGTCATGAATTTATAATAAATATCAATTATCCTATAACTATGGCACCTCCAGTAGTTTATGATGTAAGCTTAGAGTCTCATGAAAAAAATTATTGTGAAATACAACCAGTAATTATAGAAAGTAATAAGGAACGTGCCATAGCAAGATGGAAAAAAAGAAATATCGTTCAAGGTCAATCAATTAGACTGGAGTGGAAGTAAAAACCTTATACTAAATTTAACTAATAACTAATGCTTTTATTTAAACAGTTATTTTTATTAAATAAAAGTCAAAGTTAAATTTGTAAAATTAGATTTCAATTACAAGTCATACTAAGCCTAGATATTATAAAATCAACAAAGGCTATATTTTTATTATTCAATTCTCCTTTTTCTTTTTGTAGATTCATTCTATCAAAATATTCTTTAGCCTTTTGTTTATTTCTTAGAACATCATATGCTAAACCTAGATTATATGATATATTTGGAGAATTGGGATTTAGTTCAATAACCTTATTATAACATTCTATCGCATCTTTATAGCGTTTTAAAGTATCAAGTACAAATCCTTATCACACCAATGATAAAAATTAATTGGAACAATTGATATTGCTTTGTCATAGCAATCTATAGCTTTCTCATATTTGTCTAATTGATCTAAATTAATTGTATCTTATTATGTATTAAAATTGTATATCAGCGAGATATCAATTTGTTCTTTATATTATAGTATGATTCAATATTTTTCTGCATATAATTGGAAATAAAATATAAAACTCCATACTTATCGCCAATTTTAGTTATCATATTATTTTTCTCTAAAACATGTATATGATGTTGAATTGTTTTATAATCTAGTTGTAATTCTTCTGAGATTTTATTGATATTTAAAGGATTTTTTATTAATAGGTCAAGGATTTTAATACGATTGTCACCTCCTCTCGTTCCTGCAAAAAGAAACCATAACAATCGAATTATATCCGGATCAGACATTGAACATTATCAAAATAATTAGAAGATGATAAAAAGCATTTACTTCCATAACATCTTGTAGTATGAAATTAATGATTTTATTAGTGCAAGTATTTGATATAGAAAAAAAATTTTTTATAATGTTTTTAGAATAATTCCTTCTGTGTATATCCTTTACATTAATCAAAGAGTAATCTTCAAAAGGCTAGCAACTCCTGCAAGCTCGGCTATGTGAATCAGTAAAAAAAATGGCAATAAGCCTTCAGCATATAATGGTGCCATAGCAAAATACGCATAGATAACAATCAAATTTTGTATAACAAGCATACTTGCAAAAAACATTAAACCTATTGTGAATGTAGCTTTTGTTTTTAAATATATTTTTGTATACAAGTATAATAAAACGCTTAAAATAATTATAGTCGCTATACTTACGATAGCATTTATCTCCATTAGAATTGCCATATTGATATCCTTCTTTTCATTTAACCAAATGTAAATGTGTAGATTTGAAATCCTTCTCCTTTAACATCAATTTCTATTGTATGTTCTCCATAGTCTTTATTTGTTACTAAATTATATAATCGCTGTTCATCTATCACAAATTTGCCATCATTAGATGAATCTTTGCTTAAATCATTTGTAATCAATTTTCCATCTTGTGTTACTGTAAAGTTCCCTTTTGCACCTGCTACTATGTTTACAGACTTTGAATTGTATTTTAATATTATACTTCCGTTATTGCTCTGTAATGCCATGTAATCTGGATTATTTTTCCATTTCCCTTCTAGATATATTAAGTTAGGTTTAATTTCAGAATTTTCTGGTAGATTATAGAATACACTTTGATTAGGTTTAAAGCCTTCTATATTGCCTAAAGGTGTTCTTGCTAATTCATATCCAAAGTAAAGCTCTGGAGATTTTATTTTTGAAAAATTAACACTCTGAGATTCTAACTTGGAATCACTGTCAACATTTTGAGAATCACTAAGATTTATGTTTTTTATTCCTAAATGTGTTGCTCTTTCAGTTAAAAGAGCTTGAATTACTTTTTCTGTTTCATTGTAGGCTCCTTCTCCTATATGATCATATCTTATATATCCCTCATCATCTACTAAATATTTTCTTGGCCAATATCTGTTATCATATTCATTCCATGTCTCCTTATCATTGTCTTGTAAAACTGGATATTTTATTCCAAATTTTTGAACAGCCGATTTAACATTTTCAGCATTTTTTTCAAATTCAAATTCAGGAGTGTGTATGCCCACTATGACTAATCCTTTATCAGAATATTTATCATACCAGTCATTGAGATATGGGATGGTTCTTATGCAATTAATACAACTATACGTCCAAAAGTCTACTAGTACAACTTTATCTCTTAGATCATAAAGGGATATTGGCTTTGTATTAATATATTCTGAAATTTTAGAAAAGTCTTTTGCTTTTTTGAATTGTGATTTGTCAATATTGATCATTTTTGCATCCTTATCATTTTGTCCTGTTATAGGTATAAATTCAGCAGACGTAGACTTGCTAGAAATATTTGATTCTTGAGTATTAAAATAAATTGCAAATCCAGCTATCACAGATACTACTGCAATTGCCATAACAACTGCACTGATATTATCTCTATTCATTGATCATATACCCCTTTCTAAGTTGATAATTTCATTTGCAAGTGGAAAATTACCTAGAATATTTAACTGATTGGTGAATATCAGTATTCCAAGAATTATTAAAAAGGTTCCCATTGCAGGATTGAAATATTTCAAATATTTTACCATCTTTTTAATCAATCCAGTTGCCCTTGAAAAAAAAGCAGCTGTTATCAAGAAAGGAGTTCCTAGTCCCAATGAGTATGCTAATAGTAAGTTATATGCTTCCCCAGGAGACGTCGCGGCTAAAGTAAATGTACTTCCAAGAATTGGACCTACACATGGAGTCCAGCCAGCAGCAAAGGCAATTCCAAATACAAATGAAGTTATATAACTAGTTTTAAATTTAGGAATTCTAGTTAATTTCCTTTCAAAGTTTAAGTTGTTTATTTTTGAAGATAATATCAGAAACACTCCAAATGATATAATCACTATTCCACCAATTATTTGGAGAGTGGTTTGAAAACTAGTACCGACATTTACCAAAATACTATTGAGAGCAACTCCCAAAACTGCAAACACTAATGAAAATCCTAATACAAAATAAACTGTATTTAAGAATATATTAAGTCGAGTAGATTTCTGTAGAGAAATAGATTTTTTATTGCTGTTGGTAGTGGTGATAGTAGTCTCAATATTTTTATTATCAACAGATGTCTTTGTTTTATTTATGTTACCAATTTCATTAAGAGTTGTTCCTGACAAATAGGAAATAAAAGCAGGTAGGATGGGCAATATGCAAGGAGAGAAAAATGATCCCATTCCAGCAATAGCTGAAACTACTATATTAATTTCTGCCATATATACAATTTAATATTTCTTAATAAAAAAGGATATTCCCAAATTAGACCCAAAACCTGCCCAATTTGATATAAATAGATTATCAAGTTTAATTGATGAATTACAGATTCAATGGCTTGAAGGATACAAGTTATAAGCTAATAATTAGTATTTATTAATCACATATAATGTCAGAACTTAATCTATAATAGACTATTGTCATAATACTTTGATTAAATTTCTAGATAGAAATTATGACCATAATGAAATAATCTATACGAATCAACAATTCTTAATAAATAAGGACATTTTCCAATACAATAAAAAGCCATACTAATTATGAGATATATTATTGCTAATAGATTCAATGAATTAGTTAAAATGACTCACTAAATCAAATTTAAAAAAAAGGTAGAGAAAAAAAGAGAGGTAATGCTATGCTTTAACAAATGGACAATTAACTACTACTCCAGCAATTTCAGTCTTTAGATGACCTTCTTGTGCATGTTCTGTTATTTCTTTAAGTGAAGTAAGAAATTGTGCTTGCATTGGATCTTTCCATGTTAGAGTTTGAATTCTCCATAATGGACTATATGCCTCATCGCCTGCATTAGTAGATGCAATACTTACCTGGAATCCCATTGGGCCCGTTCCTTTTATTCCATTTGTGAATACATAGAGATCTGAAGAAGAGCCTGATTTTAAAGTTGGACCGGTTTTATTGACAAATACAACTCCTAGATCATCTGCAACTTTCTTGACAGAAGCATCAGTTGCTATATAATATATGGTAGAACCATCAGGAGCAAATCCTCTATGTGCAACAAAGGTAACTTGCATTTTTTTAGTATCAATATTAAGAACCTGTCCTCCACCATATGGAGATTCATCAGTTAATGTCTTATTTTCTCTAACTTTTAGAGAACCATCTTTCCATTGTACAAATGGACAGTTTACAATTATATCTGTTGGTTTAATTGTTAACTCTTTGTTCTTTAATGCATCGATTATATCTATTTCTGATGTTAATTCTCGTGGTGTTATGCCATTATTCCATGTTACAAGATTAACTTTCCATAATGGTGAATAATTATTATCTCCAGGTTGTGAGTCTGCAACATTTGGCTGAAACCCTTCTGGACCACTTCCTTTAATGCCATTAGTAAATTCATATATGTTTGCAAGTGATTGTGCTGGCGCATATTTTAATGCTGGAGTATATACAACTCTTGAATTAGTTAGATTAGAAAGATAATTTGCTAGATTCTTATCTGATACTTCTGTTGTAATATAGAATACCTTATTACCATCTGCAAAACCTCTAACTAGAGGAAGAACCTTTGGAATATTTGTTTCCGTAAGATTTTGTGTTTTTTCATTCTGTGCATAAGAATTTACTACTATGGAGGGCATAGAAGAAAATAAAGAGATTGAAAAAACCAATGTAACTAATCCTGCTGCTAAAATCCATATTCCATATCTTTGACTTGATGTATATCTGATTGTCATTAAAGTTCATTTGTAATTGGATTAAAAAACTATTTCTCCATATTGAGTCCAATTTATATCCAAATTAACTCCAGATTCTACATTAAATATCCATCATCTTCTATAAAATTGAATAACCAATGACAATAGCTTTATTTTGAGAATACTCTTTTAACTTAAATTTTTAAATTATTGCAATATCAAAATAACTGTAAAGATTTGGAAAGCAAATGTAATCAATAGCATGATGCTATTTTTACAATATCAGCAGATGTAATGGAGATTTCTTCGAATTTTTTTACCTCTAAATAGTTTTCTACTGTATCTAATCTAACAGCATAATCAAATTTAAAAATGGTATAATTCCATGAACAGCAGTAATGTGTTCAAATCCCATCCCCTTCATGCTAGTCATGGAATTATACATATACTTTTTATAAATGATGAAAAGCAAACTATTATCATCATTAAAGTAATGGCTCAAAGTTATGCTAATATTTCTAATGATGTTCTTCTAGATTTAGAAAAAAAGATTGAATCTATATGTAAAGGATCATCATCTTATTACAGTTCAATTTTTAAAAAAATGTCTTTTAAAAATCTGCAAAATGCTAAAATTCTTTATGAATTTCTAATAACAGAACAGAATTATCAAAATATTAAACTTAGCACAAAAATAACTCATATTAAAGCCATATGTTTATTTAGAGCCTATCCCAAAATTATCCTCCTATAAACAATTATGCTATTTGCTAGTTGCACAAGACCAAGATAATTCTCTTGTTTCTTTTCATACCTTGTAAACAATTTCCTGAATCTATTGTTATGCCATGAATTTGTTCTTTCTACAACCCATCTTCTTGCTGGATGTTTTCTATGAAATATTTGTTCTTCTCTTCTATGTCTTATATGGGGAATATATCCTCTCTTGACAATTTCTTGTTCTACTTTTTTGGAATGATATGCTTTGTTAAGGCATAGATTTTTCCTCCACTTTTTATCCCGTGGTTTGGATGATGATGGTCTTTTGATTACAATGCTGTCAACTGTATCGATTACAATGCTGTCAACTGTATCGATTGCAACAGTAACATCATGAGTACTGGCAGATGCTATAACAGCGGATAGTGGAATACCATTTTTATCTGTAAGAATATGTCTTTTGGTTCCTAATTTGCTTCTATCTATAGTAGGATTATGTCCAGTCATCGCCCCCTAAAGGCGATTTTACTGATATACTATCAAGTGATTGCCATGACCATTTGATTCCTCTTTTATGATCGTATATTTTTAGTAATCTAGCCCATAATCTGTCAAAGATACCAGACTGTACCCATTGTTGAAATCTTCTATGGCATGTTGAACCAGAACCGTATTCTTTAGGTAACATTTTCCACTGACATCCAGTTCTAAGAACAAATATGATATCATCAAACACTTTTCTATAAGGAACAACTGGTCTGCCTATAGTGTTACCTGGCTTTTCATCTGGTAAAATATTTTTAATTTCATTCCATAGGTCGTCTGAAATGCATATGATTGTTCTAATAACATGCTGCTGCTGATGTTTCCTTTTTTTGTTCAATTGTAGTATAAATAAAGATGATAAAAACAAGGAGCTATATTCTTATCTATTTTTGGGATAGGCTCTTAATCAATACATTCGATACTGTTAACTTAAGTTTGTTTCACCTCCTCTTTTAATAAATGAAATTTTATTTCTAATTTCTGAATTATAGAAATATACAAACAACTTTATCCAATTGTATACATATTCTTGATCACAATTCTTTTTCTTCTTTTGGTTGTTAGTACAACAAGGATAATAATCATCAAAACATTCTGTCCTGTCTTTAAAATAATGCATTACCCTTTCAATCAGGTTTTTCTCTAAAGGAGAATGCAATCTATGTTTTAGACGTAGAAGAGTGCAGGCTTGTGGATACCAAGTACCGCCATCTGTGTAAACTGCATTTGTGTCATATTTGTCAACTAAGGACCTAAGGAAATTTTCTGCTACAAACATATGTTTCTTTCTTTTGAAATATTAATACCAAGCACAGATTTATGACTGATTCAATACAAATCCATAGCCAATAATAATGATCTCCAATATGAATAATAGTTTCATCTATAATGAAGGCTGTTACTCTTTTTCTTTTGTAAATATGGCATGAACCAAATCTTTGTATCCAATTCCATATAGCAATATGACTTCGTTTCTCATCATCGAATATATCTAATGCTTTGGAAGTATTCCGTAAACTAATACAAAGAAAATACAAATATAAAGAATACATCACTATAAAAGTGGATGTTCTGTTTCTGACAAATCTTAGTAACATAGAAGTTAGAATAGAACATTCATAGCTAAGTATATTTTCTTAAATTAACATCCATAAAAATCTCTATCTGTATCAGGTCATTCTTATGTTCCTGTCAAGTGTAATATTCTATTATAATTCATAGTATTAAAAATTATCTAAAATAGCATATGCTAGATATGTTGCTTTTCATTCTTTTTTCATTCATTTTTATTTTCTTTTTTTTCTTATTTTTTATTTAGGCTTACAGGCGGCAAACATCCGTTCACCTTCTTCTTTATAAGGTAATTGTATAGCCGCTCGGATATCGGTTCAGTCAGAGCCTCACTCTCACATGGAGTATGTTAATTTTGAACCTAGCCTGTATACAATATGGATTGTTACCCAATAAAGATTTTCATATAGTCATAGCCCTTTTTTTATTCATACTAGCCATATACCTTAATCGATTTTATTTCTGATTATATGACTATTGTACTATTTTCAAATACTTTTCAAATACATTTCAAATAGCTATTTTATCAATTTCAAATATTTTTCAATATATTATCAAATCTTTTTCAAATTCTTTTCAATTCCTAGATTTATACTAACATATAGATATATAAAAAATACAGTATATAGAGAAGAAAAAGAGAGTATCTAAAATACAATGAACAGATAACAATTATAATATATCGACATGTTTTAGAATAGAATTTGAATTAGAATTATTCAAATAGATCTATTAGAATATAGTAAATATTTTAATCAACTCAAAAACTATTGTTTTTTAATCCTATATCTGTTATACTTATTTCATAGTAATTGTTTTAAATAGATATTATAATAATATTTTTAAATGAAATCTATTCCAGATGCAATAAAGGCAGAAATCTTCCAAAAATATTTGGAAGGCTATTCAACAACTGAAATTAGCAAATTATATGATGTGTCTATTGGAAGTATATCTTCAATCACAACAGAGGAATCAAATAAAGATAATGATTATTTTCAGATAAGAGAGATAACAAAAACATAAGAAACACAATTTGAATATTTCAGATGTAATTTCCGGCATTCGACTTCATAACAAGATTAAAAAAGTAGGATTAGATTCATCATTCTTTGAAAATTTTATAGACTCTACAAATACAGAAAGTTTTAGATTAAAAAAGGATCGTTCTAAGTTTTTAGAAGACATAAAAAGATAGTCCAATTTGAAGAATTATACCAAATAAAGGTAGAAAAGATACCCGGATATATGATCAATACAATAAAGTAGTTTAAGAATCTGAAAGAGGAAAATAAAAAAATAATTGAAAAAACTACAGGATTATATTTACAATATAATATATACCAATTAGCCTATATTTTCTAATCAGATTTTATTATTATCATATCTTATAAACAGTAAAAGCTATTTGTCATCATAATTATTGCGTTTAATGTCAAACTAATGTGAAGTATTCCAAAAATGAATTGATTAGATTATACAAAAAGGAGACTAATCTCAAGGTAAAGGAAAGAATACTTCTTGTAGTAAAGGTAGAGAATGATAATGTCATTCCTGCTTACGCAGCTGATGAACTACACATAGAAGTAGACCATGGGCATTGTACTGGTTAAAGAGATACAGAGAGAAGAAGGAATAGAAGGATTAAGAGATAGATCAAAAAGTGGTAGACATCCAGATATACCAAAAGAGATAATATACAAGATAAAAAACGAGTTAGCATCCAGCAGACAAGGATGGACTACAAAACAGCAGGTAGAAGATCTAATTGTCAGAAAAAGAGTGGTGGAATAAGATACCATTACACTCACATATATACCGACTTATGCACAAATGGGGATTCAAACAGAAAGTACCAAGAAAAGTACATGTAAATACTGCATCTAAGGAGGAAAAAGAACGTTTTAAAAAAGAGCAAGAAAGATACTGGATAATATAAAAGATGAATTTACTGCTGTATCATTAGATGAATCATTCTTCTTCTATGACTCACTTGTACGGAAAGTATGGATAAGAAAAGACGAAAGACCAGTTGTAAGAATCACTGGATCTCATCAAGAGAGTCAGTTTTATTTGGTGCCACAAGCCTTGAAGGAAAACAACTGTTAAGGCAGTATGACTGGTTTGATGAAAATACCTTTTTAGATTATCTAAAACAGATTCATAGAAAATTTCCCAAATGCTATCTGTTCCTGGACAAGGCAAAACAATAGCATTACAGATCAAAAAAGGTACTGGAATATTTTAATAAACACAAAAATGATCTTATTCCGATATATCTTCCAACAGCATCTCCAGAATTTATGGTACTGGAAGAGATATGGCATATAGCCAAAAATGATCTTCTTGTCTTACAGTATTATTCATCTTTTACAGATTTGAGAAATAAAACATCCTCATATTTTAGAACAAAAAGATTCAATCTTGATATGAGAAACTATTTGCTTGCTAAAATTGATAATTAGAAAACATAAGATAGTTGGTATACAAGGACCACACCATTCAGCCCAAAAATCAACTAATACTGGAAGATTAGAATTTAAAACTATGTCATTCCAATTTGTCCTATTCAAGTGAATGATTCTTTCTATTTCTTTTGTCATATGTATATTATATTTTCAAAATAGATATAGACTCACAAATCAATTGAAAGTCACCAAAACTAAACAAGAATTATTGATAATTTAGAAAGTAAAAATCTGATATAGTATGTACGTAATCTATCTGATTAAAACTATTATTATTCTTTCACAATATTTTTAGCAATAAGAAACTTTTTTAAATATTCTTGATGATTACCTTGTAAAATAATTACACCATTTTTATAAGTTCCTCCAGTACCAATATTTTTTTTCAATTCTTTTAAGATCGTTTTTATCATATCTTTATCCTTCAAGCCTTGAATAATTGTAACTGGCTTATTGAATTTCTTTATATCTGTATATATGAAAATTTCTGATATATTTTTATCTAGCTCTTTTAAAACATAATCCATAGAATTAGCATTTTCATCTTTTTCTAACAATAACTGATCAATATATTTGTTAAATATATTGACTAATTTCCGTTTTAGAAGTCACATATTTGTAATTTACAATTTAGTTAGTACTTCATCTATAATTTTCTCTACCATATATTGTTTTGAATTCTCCTAGTTTACAATCTTTAAAAGTATCTTTGCTGTAATATTTCATTCTATTTCTTATACTATAAATTTTTATCTTGACTCTATGACTCTGGATGTTTACCTAGTAATCTTGGAGCTGTATGATTTCTGACAGGTACATAAGGACACCCTGTTATACGCAAATGTATTATACCTGCAGGAAAGGCTATCCTTTTTCCAATTCTAAATTCAGAGTGTTCATACGCTGAATTTCCAAACCTTAAGACAGAATCTGAGTTGAATGTGCTAAAACCATTCAAAACCAAGTAATACAACTAGAAGCAAGCATTGATGGTGTCAGTATTACAAATTTAGAAAGGTATCGGATATAGTCTCCACTATTCAATTTTACGTTACCTAGAAACAATATTTTAGGATTACCTGCACATACTACAACTCAAAGCAAGGAGAAAGAAAGAGAAGGAGACAGATAATAAGAAATAACCAACAAAATGAACGACACATATAGTTAGTATTATTAGTTATCTATCTATTTGAGGATTTAATATATCATCTTTTAACAAATCAGGTATTTTACATAAATACTCATTTATGCATTTATACTAACTATTAGTCATGAATTAACTTAAGAATATTGTAGATTATACTTAGATCGGCATCAACTTCGGTACTTACAAGAAGTAGATGTTCATTATCAACCGGTATTGTGAAGCGTTTAACCTTTTCATATTCAGTCATTGAAAACCTTCCTTTTCCAATCCTACTTTCCATTGCGTTGCGTAATTTCCATCTATTCCATGCTTGTAGAACTGATTCTTTAGTTTGATCTGAAGAGAGTAGGCTTCTTATACCTTCACGTAAACCACCATATTTGATTTCACCAGTCCTATCGCATATAGCAGCAAAACGAATCTTTTGATCTAGGTCAAAAATATCTTTACACAACCTACTATAATCCATATGGTTATCAATAGAATGACTAGCTATAAAAGTTATTTTTGTTAGGGACTTAGGGGCTTACAAAGAGGAAGTTCAAACAGAGTTAGTTTGTCATGACGAAATTACACCATGATGACTGGAATAGGAAACTTAGTTGTAATTTTACAACTGGCATTTTTAGAGGATCCCCCTAATTCTATTCCAATTAGTAGTATATAAGCCCAATTGGTTAACGGGCTCGGAGGATAGTCAACTGATTTTGACACAATTTTGTAGTTCAAGGAAATATTTTACTATTCTTTATTATGATTCTATTTACACTTTGGTCATATAAAATTAATTATGGTTGGCTAATCATTTTATAAGTTCTAATATTATTTCATATCTATAACTTGGATTTAATGGATGAAATAAAAACAGAGTATGACTTTTGTATACAGCAACCATATGAATATAAGAGAAAAGTAAATTCAATATATGACTTATTACTTTTAAAGGGAAATAAAAGACTCATAGATACAGATTGTCATGTATTTATAGTGGGAAACTATGAGATTGCTCCAGTAGTAATGTTTGGAATAAATCCTGGATATTCTTCAAAGAATAATCTAACAGAAGATAGAGAAGCAAGAATTTCATGGAAGCATTATCTTCAACTTTATAAAAATTTTTATAAATATTTTGAAAGTTACTATTTCGAATCACCATATTATACTGCATTAAAATATTTAATTTCTGGATTAATAAAAAAAGAGATTCCAAATGAACAAAAATGGAAATTCTTTGACCGTTATCTAATAAATATGGAATTAATTCCATATCATTCAACTGGAATAATATTTCCTACTTTTCTCTCTACATCGCAATTATAATATTTACTACTACGTTTTCAAAATAGCCTTGATTTTATAATAAAATTTAGACCAAAATTATTTATTTTTAATGGAAGTCCATGGTATGTTTTATTAATTAGAAATAAAATAATTAAAAACTTTGATAAAATTTCTTTAAATAAAAAATTTAATCTTTATTTTTTTATTATTCAAGATATTCCTTGTATTCTATTTGATAAATTCTTTCAACGTCATTTTTGGGGAATTACAAATGATGATAGAAAAAATACCATTCCAAATCTTATATACAAAAAGTATCCTGATTTAATTAGTAATTTAGGTTATATTGATTGTTAGGAATCACAGTTGTAATTAATAAATGATTTTATTCAACATAGGGATTGAAAGCTTCGAATTCTCATTATAACAGATTTCGGTGACATGATGTTTTAAGTTTTCATTTTAAAAATTAACTACTACTATTGATATTATTAATCTACTTCAGTAATTTTCAAATATTCTTTAAACTTCTCTAATGCAGGAAATGATGAATCATGATATGGATAACAATTTAAAAATACAATTTTTCTTATTATGTTAATCAATGACTCAATAACAATGGTATCACCAAAAACAAAGACTATACTTTCTATAATAGATCTTTTGCGTAATTAGGAAGGAATCAAAATATTCTGAAAATTAAATTAATTTTTATAAATTTTATAAATTTAATAACATTATTCTCTTTTATCTTAGATCAGATATGTAATATTTTACATGGTTACTAATTACGCAATAGATCTAATATTCTTTTAAAATATAGGATTAGCACAAGGTATTTGATATTTTAGTTTACCTCTGATCCATCAGGATCTTTTATGGAATCATTATCTTTATCGTCAAAGAATCTTAAAGTATAAGTATCAGGTTCAAGCTCATCAGCAATTATAAATTCATCAAAATTACCAATTGCATCAGTTTCAAAATAGCCGTAAGAATCTATTTCTCCTCTAGAATTAATAATTTCCCATTGAACATTTCCGTTAGGATTGAAACCATCAGCTGTAAAATAAACTCTATGATCATTTAAAGAACCACATTCTGGAAATATCTCAACACTAGGAGACTCTATTGCACTAATAGAAGGAACCCGGTCAATTATGGCAAATAGCAAAAAATACATAAATAAAAAAGGAAATAATGATAAATTGTATTTTATCATTAAATTATATGTAGTAATTAATATAAAGCAATTTAGAATAATTAGTTTAATTATTTTTTCGATAAATTTTTACTGTATTTGATTATTGATATTATATTATCATTAATCAATACCACCAAAATATGAAATAAAATATTAAGTTTTATGTTTTTGTATAGAACAATATAGATATACAATATACATAGTTAATTTATTTACAAAGAATATTCTACACAAGATATTTAACAAAAAAGAATTGAAGGTAAAACTAGAGGAAAAAATTGTACCTACAAGAAAGTCCAAAAAATTATTGGCAATTTCAAAACTAGAGTAAAAAATAATATTATCATTATGTTGGACAAATAATTAAGAATAGAATTGAGGTAAATTATGATATTATATGATAATTATAATGATAATCTTTTGTATCTAATTCTATCATCAAAAATATAATAGAGTTTATTTTATTCATATTTATACTTACACATAACTGACTTACAAAAACAAAAATTGTAAATAAAATGATGATGCGCGATGTTTTAATTAATAGGTTCACCATTTGCAACTATATTATAATCGTCAAGTTTCTGAAAGCCAATAACTTCTAAAATATCAAAAGATATTTGCTTACCTGGTTTTAGTATTTGGGAAGGAGAAGTAATATGATGTTCTACTTTTTCTAATAAAGTTCCAGTTTTATCATAATATTCTGCAGATATTTTTACTTCATGTAAATCAATTGTACTATTATTCTTAGCATCACCTTTTGTTTCAACCAAGTTAGTGACACTTCTGTCTACCCTCAGATTTTCAATCGTTAAATTTATTCTCTCACCTTTTACATTAGCCGTATTATTAGAAGTATTATTTATTAAAGATGATTGTTGTGCTTGTACTTCTATATCAAAATAAGATAGAATACAAATTGAAATTAATGGTATTATAGAAAGATATTGGATTTTTTGATATTTGAATAAACTACTTAGTCTATTTCTTATCATACTGTAATATGTACAAAAAAATATTTAAATTACTAATCTAATAGCATTCATCACATCTATTTTTAGGTCAAATTTGTTTTATCAATTAGAGAACTGTGTATTAGACTTCAAAAATGTACCTTACTCATAATGTTATCTATAGAACCAGAAAAGAATGAATATCTTACAATCAATATTTGAATAGTATATGATCGTTATTACACGATTGACTGTTTAAATGTGAATGTCAAAACACAAGTTTAGTTCAATACTAATTTAATTTGTTATTACACACTTGATTAGTTGACCTTTGTAATCATTGCATATTGTTGAAATATTAAAATTCACCATTTGTAAGCATGCCTTTGTTAAACTGTTTTTGATTATTATTTTCAACTTTTTATCTTATAATTGGATATTTTTCAAATTTTAATAGTGAATCTTATAACTAGATTTGCATTTATCCTCAAGGTTATACCTTGAAAGATGTTATTGAACCATACTAGTATACGGGCTCGGAGGTGTGTGAATAGTTTTTGACACAATATTTTTGGCCCAAATAATTATTTTATAACTTTAGAATTAATAAAAATATGGAAACATAAGCATAGTTGGAATCCATTATTTCTGTTCATGGGATTATACTACTTTGACATTTAAATAATCTAATTTGGTCTCTGCTGAATACATAGAAAAGATGTCTTTAATTTCAATGAGTTTCATCTCTTAAAATATCTACTTTTAAGTATACTTTTACTCTCTTACATTTTTAAAAACTATACTTTGTATACTATTTTTCATGTATAAATCAAACGTAATGGAAATGGATAATGAAGTGAATGGAGGTCATGCACGCCTCTTTATCTATAGAATACCTAAAAAGAATCATGATACAATAGTACGGCTTAATAAGCAATTTACAGACACATTAGGAAAAGACGGACCACTGAGCTTGGAATTCTTTTGTCTCAGCAGTACCGAGAGCTTGATGCCTTTTAGCAGTATAGCCAAAACTGTCTCTGCTAAACAAGACGATGAGGTTTGGATGGAGATACATTCCTATAAGGATCGCAAGCATGCAGATAAAGTCCAAGCAAAGATTGAGAATGATGAAAGTATGAAACCACTTTGCGGACAGTTTGGTGATCTTATGACTTCTAATTCTGAAGGAATTATAGGGGATTTTAGTCGCGTCAAGGTCTAGATCTTTTATATATCTTAGTAGCATCAAGTGAAAAAGTAGCAATATGTCAAGTCACCGTGATAATGAAATAAAAGGAAAGACTAAGATTCCATCCATTGTACACTTTGAAATTCCTGCAAATGACGTAGAACGTGCAAGAAAATTTTATTCAACCTTGTTTGGTTGGAAAATAGAAAAGATTGAAGTGAAGAAGGATGGAGATACAATGGATTATTGGATGATATCCACTTCCTCAGAAGGTGATAGTAATAAAAAATCTTCTTCTCTGGGAGGAGGCTTGATAAAGAGACAAGACCCTCAACAACCTAACTTGAATTACATAAGTGTACCGTCAATAGATGATTACTCAAAAAAGGTTAACGAATTAGGAGGCAAAGTTGTAATGCCAAAAACTGAAATCACAGGATATGGATTCTTTGCTGTATGTATAGATAAAGCCTAGTTATCTTGACTGTAATACTATCTTTTCATACCTTGTGAACAATTTTCTGAATCTGTTATGCCATGAATTTGTTCTCTCTACCACCCATCTTCTTGCAGGATGTTTCTTGTTGAGTTTCTTTTCTTCTCTTCTATGTCGTATATGTGGAACGTATCCTCTCTTGATGATTTCTTGTTCTACTTCTTTGGAATGATATGCTTTGTCAAGACATAGATTCTGTTTCTTCTTCTTGTTTCTGTATTTTGTTATTGATGATGATGATGGTCTTTTGATAACAATATTATCAATTGTATTTGTTGCAACAATAACATCGTGAGTATTTGCAGATGTTATAACAGTAGAAAGTGGAATACCTTCTTTATCTGTTAAAATATGTCTTTTGGTTCCTAATTTACTCCTGTCAGTAGGATTATGTCCGGTCATCGCCCCCCTAAAGGCGATTTTATGGATATACTATCAAGTGATTGCCAGTTCCACTTAATACCTTTCTTTATATCATATATTTTCAGTAATCGGGTCCATAGTCTATCAAACATACCTGATTGCCTCCATTCCTGAAATCTTCTATGACATGTGGAACCTGAACCATACTCTTTGGGTAACATTTTCCACTGGCATCCAGTTCTCAGGATAAACAGGATACCATCAAATACTTTTCTGTATGGAACAATGGGACGACCTATGGTGTTCTCCGATTTCTCATCTGGTAAAATATTTTTAATTTTATTCCACAGATCATCTGGAATATGTATGATTGTTCTAACATCTTGATGTTTCTTTTGTTCAATTGTAGTATAAATAAAAATGATAAAAAGGAGGAGCTATATTCCTATCTATTTTTGGGATAGGCTCTAGTCTTACTGCTGCCGCAATATAGATGGAGGAGGTTATGGCTCTAGGTTTGTGATTTATTCTTTCTACCTATTTCTAGTTAAATAATACAATCAACAAATTATTTAGCAATTTGAGATAAATTGTCTTGTTAATATTAAATATAATAATAGCCATAGCCCTCATCAATGGAGAAATGGCTATCACATATTGTTGAAGGCTATGGCAATGTGTTGGTCTGCTTTGTACATCTTTATGTTGTAAGTCAAGTCAATGTAGGATAGTTAAACTATGGAGAGTATGCTAATCATATTATTTAAAAATTAGAGATAATTTATTGGTAAATGAAGATATTAGAAGCCATAGTCCTTTCTTATTATGTAACCACCAAGAGCATAGAGATAGAAGACAACGGTACAGATAGCAAAATTTTTTATTATTATTATTTATTTGATGAAAACATTCTATTGCCACCATTATCTTTATTTTTATTATTCATTATCCTAGTTAGATATTTAATTAGATCTTTAGCGTTGATTGGCTTTTGAATAAAGCAGTCTTCACCAATTGTTTTAGCCAATTCAGAACGTGTTTTTCTAAATTCTTCATAATACAATTCACCTGCAGTTAAAAAGCAAATTTTTACTTTAGGATTCTTTTTCTTTTATTTTAGTATATAATTTGAATCCATCCATTTTTGGCATCTTTATATCAAGAATTACTAGATCATAAAAATTGATTTGATAATTATCCAATGCAGAAATAGAATCGGTAAATGAATCTACTTTGAATCCATTGTCTTCTAAAATATTCTTTATTGTAAAAGTAATATCTGATTCATCATCTATTAATAAAATAGAATCTTTAGTCACTGTTATTATGTCACTTATAATTTATTACTATCTCGCTAGTTTAACTATAGGAAGCGTAAAATAAAAAGGAGAAAATTTGTCTACAACTAAAGTACCTTTCTGAGTTACAATATATTCAGGACTAACTTCTTGAACTTCTCCAAAGTCAGCATTACCTAGTCCTCTTGCTTCTTTTTTTAATACATCTTCTGCATTATATATAATTGGAGTATTATCATCTGTCATAAATTCAAAAGTAAGCCATTTTATTTATGGATTTATAAATTACAATGGTTTTAATTTCTAAATCTCCTTACAGATTATTAGGATACATTTGAATTAAATTCGGAGTCAATGAAACAATATATTGAAAAATAGATGTTGAGACAATGAAGATTGTGTAATAAGTTAATAGCATTGTAAAGACATTCGTAAGTTATTTGTGTAAACTAAAACTAGTTAATTGGTTTTATTATCTATGAACAACTTCATTCAGAAGCAATCAATCCAAAATAATCACTTTTACTTTACATTATATACTACCAAGTTAATTACAAGACT